>CAYSVQ010000058.1:0-2733 GCA_964434565.1 uncultured Flavobacteriaceae bacterium
AAACATCTCCGGGAATTTTCAGAATCAAACCCTGCAGGCAGTACTCGATACCCTTCTTAAAGATACCCTGCTCAATTACCACATCATGCAGGAAGGAAATGTGATTTTTACCCAGAATGCAATTATTGTGGATACCCTCCCGGAATCGTTTTTCGGAAGGGAAGAGGAATATGATAATAGCGAAGAGGAAACGGGGGTAAACCCCCTTTTTTATTCGCGTGCGGAATCCGATTCTGATATAGTGATGGAGACGGTGCGAATAGGAAAACAAGACCGCGGCAGTAACCGGCGCAGGTTTACCCTGAGCGGGCTGGCCACGAACGCGGCCAATGGACAGCCAATTTCTGAAATGGCCATAGTGGTGCAGGGGAAGAATTTCGGGACGGCCACAAACGCCCAGGGCTACTACCAGCTGGAACTGCCGGTCGGGGAAAACATCCTGGAGACTTCTGCCCTGGGCATTGAGGGCAGCAGGAGGAAAGTGATAATATATAATGATGGCACCCTGAATTTCGAATTGGAGGAGAGTATTGAATTACTGGACGAAGTGGTGGTTCAGGGCAACCAGAACCGAAACGTGGAACAGGCCGCAACGGGGGTTACCCTTATTGAGGTGGAGAAAATAAAGACCATTCCCCTGGTGCTGGGGGAACGCGATATCCTGAAGGCGGCCATCACCCTCCCCGGGATTTCAACCGCAGGGGAAGGGTCTGCAGGCTATAATGTACGTGGCGGGCGTACAGATCAGAACCTTATCTTGCTGGACGATGCCGTGATCTATAACCCTACCCACTTTTTCGGGATATTTTCGGCCCTGAACCCGTTTACCTCTGGCGATGTGAATATATATAAGGGCAGTATCCCCGCCGAATACGGCGGCAGGCTTTCTTCAGTATTCGATATCGGGACCAGGGACGCCAATACAGAAAAGTTCGCCGGCGAGGTGTCTGTAGGCCCGGTAACCAGCAACATCACCCTCGAAACTCCTATTATTAAGGATAAAGCCGGCATCCTGGCAGGGGGGAGGGCAACCTATTCTGACTGGATCCTGAGGTCGCTCGACGAACCGGAACTGAGTAACAGCAAGGCCTCTTTTTATGATTTTATTGTTAAATACAACCATAGCATTAACGAAAACAATGAAATCAGGGCTACCGGATATTACAGCCGGGATGAGTTCAGCATTACCTCCGATTCTGTTTTTGATTACAGTAACCGCCTCTTATCATTAAAATGGGATCATAAATTCAGCGACAGGAACACCGGCAGCGTTTTGCTTTCCAACAGCGAGTACCTCTTTAACATAGAATTTGACGGGGAATCGAATAATGATTTCGATCTGGGATACAAGATCAATGAAACGGAACTCAAGTTGAAGATGAAAACCCTTGCAGGCAACAACCATACCTTCGATTACGGCCTTTCAGGGAAATACTACGCGGTAGACCCCGGGATCCTGGAACCCACCGGGGGTGCATCGGAAGTGGTGCCGCTTATGATCCCGGAGGAGCAGGGGATGGAGGCGGCCGCTTTTATTTCTGATAGCTGGAAGGTTAACGAAAAATTGCTCATAGATGCCGGCCTCCGGTATTCGGTATATCTCGCACTGGGGGCGGGGATCCAGCGTATTTACGAGGAGAACGGGCCAAAAAACAGCAGTACCAGGGTGGAAACCCGGGAATACGACAACAATGAGGTCATAGAGACTTATGGGGGCCCCGAAGTTCGGGTATCGGCCCGGTATTTCCTGGCAGATGACCTTTCGATGAAGGCAAGTTTCAACAATACCTACCAATATATCCATACGCTTTCCAATAATACCACCGTGTCGCCCACAGATACCTGGAAGTTGTCCGATTTCAATATAAAACCCCAGGAAGCCAACCAGGTAGCCCTTGGGATCTATAAAAACCTCGACGGGAATACCTATGAAATAAGCCTGGAAGGATATTATAAGCGATCTAAGAATATCCTGGATTACAAAGTAGGGGCGCAGTTGTTGCTCAACGAGGAAATTGAAACAGAAGTATTGCAAGGCGATGGGAAGGCCTATGGGGTGGAATTCCTGGTGAAAAAGAACGAAGGGCGCCTCAATGGCTGGCTTGGCTATGCCTACAGCCGTTCGTTTGTACGGCTCGACAGTGAATTTCCGGAAGAGCGCGTTAATAACGGGGAATACTTCCCATCTAATTTTGACAAGCCGCATGATGTCAGCCTGGTTGCCAATTACAAATTCACCAGGCGTTTCAGCGCTTCGGCCAATTTTGTGTACCAGACCGGCAGGCCGGTAACCTACCCCATTGGCAGTTATGAATTCAACAATGCGGAATATGTTTTCTATAGCGACAGGAATAAGTTCCGGATCCCGGATTTTTACCGCCTCGATCTGAGCTTTAACATGGAAGGGAACCATAAGATCAAAAAGTTTGCCCATAGTTTCTGGAATTTCTCCATTTACAACGTGCTGGGCAGAAACAACCCCTATTCCGTATTTTTTGTTACCGAGAATGGGGAATTAAAGGCTTACCAAAGCTCCATCTTTGCCATCCCGGTACCTACAATTACCTATAATTTTAAATTTTGAAAATGACGATGCAGGAAGGAAGACGGAATAGGAAGACCAGGGTGGCATCCCTTATTTTCAGTTTAATCACTGCCTTCCTCTGCACTGGTTGCCTGGAAGTTTTTGAACCGGAAACAGTAAACTTTGAGAGTGCCATCGTCATTGAAGCC
>CAYSVQ010000059.1:0-11907 GCA_964434565.1 uncultured Flavobacteriaceae bacterium
GCAGCCTGATAGATACGCGTCCTTCCGGGCAGCGACCGGGTTATCGATTTTCAGGCTCCTTCTCAGACCGCTCTTACAAAGGGCGACTGATGGGCACCTATGTTTCCGGACAGGGCGATAATCCGCTGGAATTTGTGGTCTCAGCCTCACGTAGATGGGCCGGGGAAGGTCAGATAAGAGGTACATTGTATGATGCCTGGTCGGCATTCGCCGCCGTGGAATACCGATTGAACAGCAGAAACAACCTGGCCCTGACCACCCTTATTGCCTCTAACCGGCGGGGCCGGTCAGCTGCCCTCACCAGGGAGGTCGCCACGCTTTTAGGAAGCACGTACAATCCCCACTGGGGTTACCAAAACGGGAAACCGAGAAATTCGAGGGAGCGGCTGATACGGGAACCGCTTTTCCAGTTAAATTACGGCTACGAGGGTGAAAGAACAACGCTGACACTTGGGATCATGTACCAAACCGGCAGTCAGCAGGGCAGCCGTTTAGGGTATTTCAATGCTCCTAACCCAGACCCGGTATACTACAGGTACCTTCCGAGCTATGCGGTGAATAACTCCGGTGGGGCTAATTTCATCAATGCCGCTTCAGCCCGGGAAGCCCTCCTCCTGCGGCCGCAGCTCAACTGGGAAGCCCTTTACCGGGCAAACAGTTACGGAAAAGCAGCCTACGTACTTTATGATGATGTTGCCGACAACCGCCAACTGGCTTTACGTTCAAATTCGAACCTGCAACTAAACCGGAACCTGAGCTTAGATGCCGCGGTGTTTTACCGTAGGCTCAGTTCGGACCAATACTCACGCATATCCGACCTGCTGGGTGCGGAATTCCACGAAGACTCTGATCCCTTTTCCGCTACCAGCAATGATATGGAAGGTCCGCCTGAAAAAGTGAATGGCGATACCTTTGGATACCACTACAGACTCTCTGCTGCCGAATTAAACACCTTTCTGCAACTGAAATATGAACGCACTTCATGGGAAGCCCTGGCCGCTGCGTCTTTTACCCGAACCCAATACCAAAGGGAGGGTTTTTTCAGGAACGGGAGGTACCCGGAAACATCTGCCGGCCCGGGAGAACCGGTTATCTTCTCCGATTTTATAATAAAGGGCGGCCTCCGATACCATATAGGCGGAAGGCACTGGGGCAGTCTTTATGGCAGCTTCGGCAGCCGGCCACCTCTATTAAAACATACATTTATTAATCCAAGGGAAAACAAACTCGTAATTCCCGGGCTGAAACGGGAACAGCTTGCAAGCATTGAATGCAATTATGACCTTCGATTACCTGACCTTACAGCCAGGTTCGGCGCATTTTATACCAGGATCCTCGACAAAACCGACATCCGTTTTTTTTTCGTAGATACCGGTTTGGGATCTGATTTTGTACAGGAGGTTACCACGGGGCTCGACCATCTGTACATGGGCCTTGAGGCAGGTATTGAATACGATTTCACACACAGCCTGAAGGGGTCGGCAGTTGTATCTCTGGGGAAATACCGCTATGCCAGCGATCCCCTTGTGGCCATTAATTTTGATACTGCCGGGCCTGAGGAAGATCTTATCAATCCTGAAGGCCATGTAAACCTGGGTCCTGCAAAACTAAAGGACAGCCCCCTGGCCGCGGGGCCTCAGCAAGCTTTTGCAATTGGCCTTGATTATCGTGATCCGGCCTATTGGTGGCTTGGCGTAACAGCCAGCTACCTTGGCCGCAATTACCTTAATCCTTCCGCTTTAATCCGCACCGGGATTTTTGGTATTGATCCTGATACCGGGCAGGCATTTCCCGGAACAAGCCCCGAACTGTTCGAAGAATTGCTTAGCCGCCCTCCCTTGGATACTATTTACCTCCTGAACCTGACTGGCGGTAAGTCATGGATGCGCAAGGGTTTGTACATCAGCCTTTTTGCCAGTGTATCTAACCTATTCAACACCGAGTTCATCACAGGAGGCTATGAGCAAAGCAGGAATGGAAACTATGGGCAGTGGGTGCAGGACAACCTCAGCGGGATGCCTTCTTTTGGCCCCAAACTCTGGTATGGTTACGGCAGGACTTTTTTCCTGAATATGGCGGTGAGTTTCTAGGCATCTGAAGTACCGATTTTAATATATGAATTGATTTTTATATGAAGGTAAAAGATTTAAAATGGGCACTTCTGGTGGTTGTGGTTGTTGCCTGCGTCAAGGACAGGGATTTTGACATGCCCGTATTGGATTGTATGTCCCGCGAAATGGTCAATGCCACCTATGCGGAGGTGAAGGCACGCTACCTGGGCAAGACCACTGTCATTCACGAAGACCTGGTTATAGAAGGGGTGGTTATCTCATCAGACCAGGCCGGCAATTTCTTTGGAAGCCTTCACTTTCAGGATGCAGCTTCCGCGGCCAGGGAAGGGTTTCAACTCGACATGGACCTCAGGGACGCCCACCTTTTTTACCCTGTGGGTAGCAGGGTAATGCTCAGATTAAAAGGGCTTTACCTCGGTAAGGTTGGCGAAATTTATAAACTTGGGGGTGTTTTTACTGCCTTCGGCAATCTGAGTGTAGGTCGTTTACCAGCCGCCGCAATAGGAGAGCATCTATTTCCCGGCTGCGAAGGAGTGGGATTACCTGAACCCGGGATCATGTTGGTAAACGAACTGAACGACACAATCCTTAATACCCTGATAAGGTTGGAGCAAGTGGAGTTTACGGAGGTTTCACCAGGGGAACCTTTTGCGCTTCCGGAGGAAGAAACAGTCCGCATATTGCAGGATTGCCATGGTAACCGGGTGGCATTGCTTAACAGCGGCTATTCAGATTTCCGGGACCTGCCGTTGCCGGAAGGGAATGGCAGCATTACAGGCGTATTGCATAAAGACGGGAACCGCTACCAACTAATTATCAGGGACCCTTCGGATATTGAATTTTCCGGTCGCAGTTGCCTGGAAGCGGCACCTGGGGCAACGAGTGGCAACATATTTATTTCAGAATTGGCCGATCCCGATAATAACGCCGCCGCCCGTTTTATAGAACTGTTTTATACAGGGGAGACAACCCTGAACCTGAACGGTTGGCGCTTATTGCGCTATACCAATGCGAATACAGAAGTCAGTTCTGTTCTTGATCTTTCGGGTTTGCAGATCCTTCCCAATACCGCTCTGGTGATTGCTGCGGATGCGGCAGCCTTTGAAGCGGCATATGGCTTTCCTCCGGATCTTGAAGGTGGCAATAACGGGCCCGCTGATTCCAATGGTGACGATAATGTGGTACTGGCAGACGCATTTGATGTGGTCGTGGACGTTTTCGGAATCATAGGGGAAGACGGGACGGGCACCAATCATGAATTTGAAGACGGACGTGCGCTGCGCAGGAAGTTTGTGACTGCGGGGAACCCGCAATACACCTTTTCAGAATGGGAAATTTATAATGATTCCGGAGAGGCCGGGACGGTAAACCAGCCCCAATCTTCGCCCACCGATTTCAGCCCCGGAGCGCATTAAAACTGAGCCGGGATTATCTGGCCACTGCATCTTATCTGAGAAAGGGACTGTTAACTACATAATTTGATCCTATGTTTTGATAGGATATTGTTATCATTGGCCTACCGACATTAAAGTGGTTTCGATATCTTTATAATGATGAAGATTGCGGAATTTAGTGTTGCTGGCAAATACCCAGCAGCACAACATTATGGAGTATTTACCCCATGGATTTCAGGGGAGCTTCAGGCTTCTATTTTTTGTAATTCAGAGAACATGGAAGATTTTTTAGACCATATCAGGAAAGGGAATCTCAATGAGGTGCAGCTGTTATTAGGCCAAAAGCCCGATCTCCTACGGGCAAGGGATCAGCGGGGTTCAACGCCCCTCATCCTCGCTGCCTATTATGACCAGGTAGAAATTGTAGACTTCCTCCTTGAACATGGTGCAGATGCAGACGAAAAGGATGCCTCAGGGAATAGCGCTCTTATGGGGGTATGTTTCAAGGGGTTTGAGCAGGTGGCTTATAAACTTATAAAGGCCGGGGCTAATGTGAATACCCGCAATTCGATGGGCGCCAGCTGCCTGATCTTTGCCGTTACCTTCAACAGGGAGAATATCGCGAAAATGTTGTTAGAGAACGGTGCCGATTTGGAGGCCAGGGACGCCAGGGGGAACACAGCACTTGATCACGCACGTATGCGGGGTCTGCAACCGTTGATAAGTTTGCTGGAAAACCGTTAATTTATGTCTGCAGAACTTAAGATAGCTCTTGTTCAGTCGCCCCTTAGTTGGGAGCTGCCGGAAACCAATCGGGTGGCCTTCGCCCGCAAACTGGACAGTGTAGCCGAAGGAACCGGCCTTATAGTGCTCCCGGAAATGTTTAGCACGGGGTTTACCATGGAACCCTGGAAGATTCAGGAAAATGAAGGTCCCCGTACTTTGGAATGGATGCAGGCAGAAGCCTCTCAAAAGAATTCAGCTATTTGCGGCAGCATAGTGTTCCGGGAAGGCGATCTTTATTTCAACCGCCTGCTTTTCGTTCTCCCGGAGGGGAATTACCATGTGTATGATAAAAGGCATACTTTCACCCTTTCCGGCGAAAACAAAGTCTATGCATCAGGTAAGCTAAAACAAATTATAGATTTCCGGGGCTTCCGTATTTGCCCGCTTATATGTTACGATCTCCGATTCCCGGTTTGGATCCGGAATGCAGAGGCATATGACCTCTTGCTGTTTGTTGCAAACTGGCCTGCACCCAGAATCCGGGCCTGGGACACCTTGTTAAAGGCGCGGGCTATAGAGAACATGGCGTATTGTGCAGGGGTAAACAGGGTAGGGGCCGATATCAATGGTCATTTATATTCAGGCCATTCGGCTGTATACGACGCCTTGGGCGATAGGCTTGTATATTCGGAAAAAGAAGAGATTCTCTACGCGAACCTGAGCTTGAAACATATTAGGGAGACCAGGCAGGCCCTTAAATTTCTGGATGACAGGGATACCTTTATTCTGGAACCGTGAATGTTTGTTCCAGTTCCCAATTGGCCCGGACCTCAATGGGCTGGGGATAATATACCACCCGTTCCGGGTGCCTTCCTTCCAGGTAATTACCGGTATCCCATTTCCGGTTCCCATTTTCATCGAAAATAAGGCGAACAAGGTAGTTGGCGGGGGGAAGGTTTAGGAATTCGAACTGCCGCGGTTCTAATGCATAAAGTTCCCGCAAGGTCTTTCCTTTCTCATTCGTTAGTTGCATGATGAGAGGATAAGCCCTAACCCCGTCAAGAACCAGACGGAGGTTCCCGAAATCGGCATAACTCCCGGTTGAAACCCGGTAAAAGATACTGTCGTTCGTATTGCCGAAAAAGTCGTTAAATGCTTCCGGCAAAAGGCTGATTACATATACCTGTTCCGATTCCTTTTCAAAGTGCATGGAAAAACTGTTCGCCAGGGTATCCAGATTACCCTCGAAATCGAGGGATACTGAATCCCTGTTCAACAGGGATATTCTGGAAGTATCAACGTTTATCAGCGGGATATTTGCCGAGATCCTGAAGGTATCCTGGAAATTAATAGTGGCCCTGTGGTTGGCGTTCAGAACCAGAGAGTCGGCCGCAAGCTTCCGCGTTTTAATTGTAAATGTATCCTGCTTCATCTCCTTTTCATTGCTTACCCTGAAAACGATAGAATCAGCTTCAAAAGGGGTGAACCAGTAATTCAGGGTGTCTTTCCCCGGCTCTTTTGTTACCAGGGTACGCACGGTATCAGGTAACGGCATAAGCGGTTCAATCCTGATCTCCTCATCGCCACCCCTGTACCCGAAAATGATCCTGTTTGCCGAAACCAGGGAGGGGGTAACCATGCTATAGTCCGGGATTTCCCGGAATAATGTCAGCAGGTAGGTAGTGTCAGTTGGAAGTTCGATGGTGTCCGGAATAAAACCGATTTTATCCGCCAGAGGGTCGAAAATATTATTTTTCCCCTCGTCTTTTATTGCCACCAGGGAATATTTCCCCGCTTTCAGGTTTTGCAGGCGAAAAACAGTATTACTGTCGAGGGTATTAGTGATGTAATTGGGAGGTTTCTTATATAGAGTGGAATCCGTATAGGTACTGTCTATTTCGTACAGCATAACACTGATAAACTGATCGGCCTGCCTGTTGAAGGCGTCTTTAACTGCCCCGGCTACCATGAGGGAGTCAATATAATCTCCGGTCGAAAAAACGTAAGTCAGGTAATTGTTGGGGTTGTTTTCGTTATTGTCTACAATACTCAGCCCGAAGTTAAGCGTATAGGTAGTGTTCTCCTTAAGCGTATCCTTTATGGTAATTTGCACGTATTTGGCCGTTCCGCCCTGGGGTGTTATCAGGGGCTGGTGTTTTAAGGGGGGTGAAATTATAAGCTGATTCTGAACGTCCTGAAGCCGCACGTACTCGTCAAAATAAAGCCTGATCTTCCCGCCATTAAATCCGGTTGTAAAATTTTCAGGCTCGGCTCGCAACAATACAGGCCCCTTTTCATCTTTGGGCCCCCCTGTAGGGGTACCGCGCTTCGCGCACTGCCAGAGGGCGGTAACGGCAAGGAGGAGAAAAATACAACCGAATAATCGTTGCAGCAGCGCCATTGCATGGGGTCTATTGGGCAAAGAAACGATTAATTTGCAGAACAATAAAATTAAGGTACAACGGCCATCGTGCCTATATAAACACTGCTGCCTTCCGCCTGTAACATAGCTCTCGTGCAGGCCTCGAGGGTGGCACCGGTCGTGATAACATCGTCTACCAGTAATACTCTTTTAAAGGCCAACAGACTGGCATCCGGCAACTGGTATAACTCCTTGCTGCTTTGCCATCGGAACCAACGGTCCTTACGGGTCTGGGTTTTACTGTTAGCTGTCTTAACAAGGGCTTTTTCCAAGCAGGGAACGTTCAGTTTTTCGGCCAGGCTTAAAGCGAAAGGGACAACCTGGTTATAGCCACGCCTGCGTTGTTTGATAGGGTGCAGCGGCACGGGCACTATACAGTCGATATTACCCCCAAGGCCGCTTTCAGCCAAGAGTTCGCCCCACCATTGACCGAGGAAGGTGCCTACCTGCGGTTGGTTACGGTATTTGAGGTAATGGATCAGGTTCTTTACGATACCTTTTTCCGTATAAAAGAGAAAAGAGGCGGCCTTTTCAACGGGAATCCGGCCATAAAATATCCGGTCAACGGCATTTTCCTCCATGAAATCGTATTCGGTAAGCGGTAATTGATTCCGACAAAGCGTACATAAAACTTTCTCTCCCCGATATAATCGTGCATTACATCCAAAACACAAGCCTGGTAAAAGTACCGTATTGATATCGTTTAGTATATTTGAAAGCTTGGAAATCAACCGAATCTTAACCTAAATTTTACAAATATCTTAGCCTCTATTGAATGAACGTTCAAGATAGCAATTTCAACTATAAAATCATCCTTGGTGCATTGGTTGCTGTTATCCTGGGCATACTTATTGCCTTTTATTACAGTTACGCCCAATCAAAGTCCCAGATCATCTACCTGGAGGAGGAAAGGAACCTGCTGGTAAAGGATCTGACGTTGATGAAAACGGAGGTTGACAGGCTTTCTGCGATGAACGAAGTGAATGAAATAGAGTTACAGGATTCGAGGTACAGGGTCCAGCAACTGCTCGACTCCGTGGGCAGGCTCAATTTTGCGGTTGGGAAACTGCGGGAAGACACCAGGCAACTTCGGTTACTGGAAGCAAGATTCGACAGCCTCAGGCTAAAGAACAATTTCCTCAATTACAACAATTTACTGCTGACTGAAAAATACGAGGAGACCCGGAAAATGATAGAAGAACTCCGCGGCAGGAGCCAGTCACTGGTTGAAGCCGAGGCTTTGCTACGGGAGAAGAATCGCGAACTGAGCCGCGAACTCAGGACCAAGAACTATCTGAAACTACAGGATGCCGAGGGCAGTGGCTTTCGCCTGCGCAGTAGCAGGCCTATAAGAACCAACAAGGCCTCTACCATTGAGAAATTGCGAGGTTGTGTGACGATTATGGCCAATTCAGGTAACGGGAACGAGGAACGTGTGCTTTACCTGCAATTCCTCAGCCCCAATATGAGTGTCGTAGAGGATAATGCCAATATTATTTCTGTTAGCGGCAATATCTACAGCAAGCGGGTAGAACTTCTCTTTATGGGCGATGAGATAGTCGTCTGTGATTTCATTACGGTTCCCGAGGGAAGCCTTATTGAAGGCACCTATACCCTCAATGTTTTCGAGGACGAGAAACTACTGGCTACCTCGGAATTTCAGTTAAAATAATATACACATTTCTGGGGTAAACCACTATTTTTGCCCAATGGCAAAACAAGAAGACGATTTTAAGAAGGTCATAGCCCATGCCAAGGAATATGGCTATGTATTTCAATCCAGTGAGATTTATGATGGGTTGAGCGCCGTATACGACTACGGGCAGAACGGGGTTGAATTAAAGAACAACATCAGGGCATATTGGTGGAAGGCTATGGTACAGATGCACGAGAACATTGTGGGTCTGGACGCCGCTATCTTTATGCATCCCACTACCTGGAAAGCTTCCGGGCACATAGATGCCTTTAACGACCCCCTCATAGACAACAAGGATTCAAAAAAACGCTATCGGGCCGATGTGCTGGTAGAGGAGCATGTAACCAAAATAGAAGGGAAGATAGAGAAAGAATTGGAAAAGGCTGCCAGGCGATTTGGAGAGGCCTTTAGCAAGGAACAATTCCTTTCCACAAACTCTCGTGTGATCGGTTACAGGGAACAGGCGCTGGCCATTCTTAAGCGCCTGGGCCGATCACTCGAAAAGGAAGACCTTGCCGATGTTAAAAACCTCATAGATGAACTGGAAATAGCATGCCCGGTTTCAGGTTCCAGGAATTGGACGGAAGTTAAACAGTTTAACCTCATGTTCGGGACCAAATTGGGTGCTACAGCCGAATCTGCCATGGATTTGTTCCTTCGGCCGGAAACTGCGCAGGGTATCTTTGTGAACTTCCTGAATGTGCAGAAAACAGGGCGGATGAAAATACCCTTCGGAATCGCTCAGGTAGGGAAAGCGTTCCGTAACGAGATCGTGGCCAGGCAGTTCATTTTTCGCATGCGCGAGTTCGAACAGATGGAGATGCAATTCTTTATAAGGCCGGGAAGCCAGAAAGAGTGGTACGAGCGTTGGAAGGAAACCCGTATGAAATGGCACCTTTCTTTGGGTATGGGTGCAGATAACTATCGTTTCCACGACCATGAAAAGCTGGCGCATTATGCCGACGCCGCCGCCGATATCGAATTTCGATTCCCTTTTGGTTTTAAAGAGCTTGAGGGCATCCATTCCCGCACAGATTTCGACCTGGGGAATCATGAAAAATACTCCGGCAGGAAACTGCAATATTTTGATTCCGATACAAATGAACATTACGTGCCCTATGTAGTTGAAACATCTATTGGACTCGACCGTATGTTCCTGGCTGTTTTTTCTCATTCACTACAGGAAGAAGAGCTGGAGAACGGTACCAGCCGAACGGTGCTAAGGATCCCGCCGGTACTGGCGGCCACCAAGGCAGCAGTTCTGCCACTTGTTAAAAAAGACGGGCTCCCTGAGATTGCGATGAAGATCTTTAAAGAGCTCAGCTGGGATTACAATGTAGCCTATGATGAAAAAGACGCGGTGGGGCGGCGCTACCGCAGACAGGATGCCGCAGGGACTCCTTTCTGCATCACTGTAGACCATCAGACTTTGCAAGATAATTCGGTCACCCTGCGTTACAGAGATAGTATGGATCAGCTCAGGATCCCGATAAGCTCGGTTAAGGAAAAGATTTCCCTTGAAGTGGATATTAAATACTGGCTGCAAAATATAGAATAGGTATTATTACCATTCGTATTTCACTTCCAGACCTGTATAGAAATTCCGGTCATTCCCCGGATAATAATACCGGGGTTCAGAGTTGCCGAAACCAACTGCATTGATCAACACCGATGCTGCATACCGCTCGTTAAAGACATTATTCATCCCCGCATCTATCCCAATGGTCAGGGCATCCCCGAATTTTCTTTTATACCCTATACGGGAATTGAAAAGCGTAAAAGCTTCACTGTTTAGTGTATTGGAGTCAGTCAGAGGAATCTCACCTACGTGCTGCGCGGTAAAGGCCCAATAAAATGCCCTGGCATGTTCAAGTCGCCAGCCCGCGTTCAGCCGTTGTTTTGGCACCCCTGTGAGGGGGTTGCCCGAATAATCGTTGTCGCCGTCAATAAACCTCATGAAACTATGGTCGCTGAATGTGTAACTTACAAAAGGTGAGAGCGCGGTCCGGGATGCAAGTACTATGATCATGCTGCCGTCTAACTCCAGGCCTCTATGTCGTGTCTTCCCGGCATTACGGCCGATAAACTGATCCTGCCCAACCCGTTCTGCAACCAGCAGGTTGCTGATATCCATCTGGTAAAAGGTGACCGCAAGGTTGTATTTTTTACTGGTAAAGGCGGTCCCCAGTTCGTAACTGCTACCCACTTCCTGTTTTATTCCGGGATTAATAACCCCCTCGGGGGTAAGGGTTTCTTCCAGACTGGGGTTCGAAAACCCACGGCTGATATTGGCATATATCCTCTGCTGCTGCCCGATCCGGTATTCCAGGTCCAGACTGGGAAGCAGGATGAGGTTGAAGCTCCTTTTAGCCGAACGATTGTCTGCCTCCAGGTTGAAGAGGTCCCTGAAATCGTAATTAGTTTTATTGAGGGTGAGCCCCAACTGGGCTGAAAAGGAAGCGCTTAAAGGCATGTTAAGGGTACCGAAGGCGTAGAATTGCCGGCGGTATTCTTGGTTGTCACTATGGATGTCGCCCTCCAGGCTTCCATTGCCATTATTTTCCTGATATAGGTTTTCGATGGTTGCCCAGTTGTATTCATCCTTAAAGAATTCGGCCCCCAGCGTATAAGCTGCCGATTTTCCGGTGAATAAAAAATCCCCTGCAAATTCCGTTCTGAAACCATATGCATTGGTAAATTCATCGAGGATGTTAAAGGGTCGTGGTTCGTAATGGTCCAGATAGCTGTAGAAAATACTGCTGTTGTTCTTCAGGCTATTTCCAATAACAAGTGAATGGTTCAGGCCGAGGAGGGTATATCGGTTGCTTTCATAACCTTTGGAGGCTGCCCAGGTAAAGGCAGCCTGGGAGGGATCTTCCTCAAATTCTGTCTGTCCCAGTGAACTTGGTATCTGGGCCGTATAGTCAATGTGGTTTACAAGCAGCCCCAGGGTGCTCTTTTCATTAAAATTATAGGAGGTGGTGAGGAGCAGGGCATCGCGTTCAAAGGTACTGTTATTGCGGTAACCATCCACCTCCATATGGTTGTAGCGCACCTCCATATCCAGGTGACCCTGATTATGCGAAAATCCAAGGTTGTCTTTAAAGAGCCCGTATGATCCAAGGGTGAGGTTATTGGAGAGAGAGGTGGCGTTTGAAACAGGGGTTTTGGTTTGCAGGAGTACGGCCCCGCCCAGATTGGCACCAAAGGCTGAACCCTTTGGGCCCTTGATCACTTCCATGGTAAAGAGGTTTTCCAGGTCGAACGCTTCAAGTGTGGAAAAGCCGGTACCGTCGGTAACGGGGATGTTGTTGTAATAAAGCCTCAGTTTATCCGTACCAAAAGGCGTCCTTGCCCCTACCCCCCGGATAGTGATCCTGTTGGTATTAAGGGCACCTGAAAGCACATAAACCCCGGCAATCTGATTTAGGGAAGCAGGCAGGTCTACCGGGCTGTAATTCCTGAAAACCTCAGGCCCGATAATGCTCGAGGCCGTGATACCGGTAGCCATGGGTTTTTTTGCAGGGTCGAGGAGGATAACTTCTTCCAGGTAGGTTATGGAATCCTGTTCCTGTTCCTGGGCATGAATCGTGAAAC
>CAYSVQ010000060.1:0-19120 GCA_964434565.1 uncultured Flavobacteriaceae bacterium
TACCTTCAAAAAGTGTTTATGGGCAAACTTCGGCGGCGCTATCGACATGCTGATGAATGCCATTGCCCTGTACCCGGACGAACTATGGAATAGTGAGCGGAAATTCTTTTATATGGCTTACCATACCACCATTTTCCTGGATTATTATCTTAGCTACCCCGTCTCGGGATTTCAACCGTGTTTGCCCTTTACGATTACCGATGAAACCGCCATTCCCGGGGAGGCTATAGATGATGTCATCCCGGACAGGTTTTACAATAAAGAGGAAATGCTTGCTTGCCTGGCAACTATCCGAGAGAAATGTAAAAACCTGATAACCCATGCCACAGAGGATATCCTGAACGCCCGGTGGATCAATGATCAGGAGATCAGCATGCATGGGTTATGTCCGCCGATAGTAAAGGACTATACGGTACTCCAGATCCTGTTTTATAACTTCAGGCATGTTCAGCATCATGTGGCCCAATTGAATTTTATCCTGAGACAGAAGGCCAATATGGCGACGGATTGGATCGCCGAGGTTACTGATTGAGGATTTCTCAGATGATCCGCCGGTTTGGAGAATGACGCTTTACCAAATGCCACAGGCTTGATAAGCCAAAGGAACGGAGCATCCCGATTAAGTTATCCTGCGGCCAATCGCATCCTGCGGGAAATAAGTTTTTTATAATACCTTTATTCCCTCCCGGGATAGCCCGGAACCTGATTGAGAAAAAATTCGCGATGAAGAAGAAACTGGTTTATTTGCTTTTAATACTTGGCTGCTGGGGCTGTGAAGACGTGATAGAAGTAGACACGCCTGAGGGCGATCAGCGGCTTATAGTGGATGGCCTGATCAGGGTTGATACCAATGAGCCATACATTCCTGTAGAAATAAAGGTTTCGCTTACCAACGGATTCTTTAATGAAACTACCCCAACCAGCGTGGAAAGCATGTTGATCATCTACGAATTTTTTGAAGATGGCACGGTTAGCGCCACCGGGGTTTCCAACCTGGCGGAGAGGGAGGCGGGCAGCGGTATCTATGTACCCGATCCGAATTTCAGTTCAGATCAAAGGATCGGGATAGGAGCCGCTAATGAAGATGTGCGCTTCACACTGCTGATTGAACACCAGGGGCGGGAGTACGCAGGCCAAACCGGCTATGTTCCGGCTGTGCCTGTTGATAACCTGGCCCAGGGCACGGAAACGCTTTTTGATGAAGACGAAACAGAGATTATCGTAACCTTTACAGATCAGCCTGATAAGGATAATTTTTACGTTGTTGATTTTGGTTTTGGCGATTATCTGGTAACCGAGGATGAATTCTACAAAGGTCAGCAATTTGAATTTTCCTATTTCTACGACCGCACTTTTGAGCCGGGTACCGAACTTGAAATAAGTATCCTTGGCGCCGATCGCGGGTTTTATAATTATATGGACCAGTTGATTGAACAGGGCGGGGAACCCCAGGGCCCATTCCAAACCCCGGTAGCAACAGTAAGGGGCAACGTTTTTGATGTTACCGGCCTGGATAACATCGATGTTCTGGACAATGTGGGGCAGCCCGATAACTTCCCACTGGGATATTTCGCCATCGTGCAGGAATACAGCAGTACCATAAGCACGGAATAATAAATTGGCTTACAACCAGAAACTGTGTTTCCCGAACCCGGGCAGGCGGCTTGCACTTTCAATCCGGTTTAGAAGGCAGCGGGGGCCCTTATAAACTGGGGCTATGTTTCTTATCAACCGTGCCGGTTCCGGCGGTGGTAAACCATTCCAGTGGCACATTCCACAACTTGCGGTACCGCTTCCTGAAGAAATCGAAATGGCCGGGCTCATTCTTCCCAAATTTTCCCGGGTACCAGTGTTCATGTTCTTTGACCGGGGAGCCGTATGCTTCCATCAGGGCCCTGACTGCACCTTCAGGGGCAAGCAGTTCATCATTTTCAAGGCTGATAAATTTTGACGGAACCTGCAGGCTACCATACAGTTTGTGGCCTTCCTGCACCCCCGCGGCAACCCCGCCCCGCGTCCTGGCAAATCGGGCCCAGTCTGTGGCGATTCTGCGGTTAAGTCTATACTTGCCCCCATACCCCCAGGCTGGGAGGTAACCGAGCAGGAAGGTCAGAAGTGGGATGGATACATACCATAAAATTGTAACGGTAAGTTTTGGCCAGCCCGACCAGTTAACCTGATCGACAGACTGGGATGCTACGAAATAAGCAGCCTTTACCTTGTTGGCATTGGCTGCCAGGGGAAATACCTGTCCGGCAACACTATGCCCGATAAGGAAAATATCAATCCCTGGAAATTGCTTTTCCGCAATGGTAATGGCACCGGCTATATCATTCCTGCCAAAGTCCTCCATTTTAAAATAAGCGCTACCCCCTGTGGAAAGCATCCCGGTGTAATCCAGGGTAATAACGGCATAGGAAAGGGAGTTATAATAATCGGATATATCACGGTAGAATGCCTGTTTCACCCCCATGGCAGGTGCTATGATGATAACTGCCCGGGGTTGAGTGACACGGAAGACAGCGGGTGAAGAGTTCATATAATTGGTACTTTTACGGGACTCATAATTTTCGGGCTGTAAAGTTACCGGCTCCAAAACATTCAATTCTTAACCGTTTGTTATAAATACCGCCTGGAGCATTAAAGTTACGCGCTTTCATTGGGCCTCCAGCCTTTGCCAGGCAGCCACATACCGCTGCTTAATGATCTCAAAATGACGCAATTCGTGACCTGCAATATGGTAGGCCAGGCCGCGGACCGTTCGTTTGTTTATTATTTTTCCATCGTAATCGACACCAGAACCGCTTCTGAGGAAACTGTCTTCGGGCAGGTTTTGAAATAAAGCTATAGTGGCTTTCCTTACCAGTTCATATTCTTCGAAAATACTTTTAAGTGACCTGGCATTAGCGCCGGAGCTGAGGGCGTACATATTCTCATCGAAGCCAGGAAGTGGCGTACTATCGTTGCGCGCGTACCTCAGGGCTCGGTATGAGAAGATACGTTCATCATCGATCAGGTGTACAAGGATCTCCCTGATCGTCCATTTTCCGGTATCGTATCGAAAATCCAGCACAGCTTCCGGCAGCCTGAGGACATATTCCTTGATATCCAGGAAATTCTGCCAGAGGTGCTCCAGAACCCTGCCATCGTCTTCCAGAAGATCCATATATATTTTGGAGTATGCCGGGTACTCACCTGCCGGCGGTTTCTTAATAAGTCGCATTATTCTGATTTTAGTGATTATGTACGGCCATCCAGTTTTCAATTAAAAAGCGGGCAATGGAATCCTGTTTTGAAAGCGTTAGCTGCCCTGTTTCCACCTGATGCTTTAATTGCCCGGGGCTAAACCATGCCGCGTCCTGTACCTCGTCTCCGTCTACCCTGAAGTCCATCTGTTTGGTTTCGGCATAGAAGCCAACCATCAGAGAGGATGAAAATACCCAGGGCTGAGAACTCACATAGCGAATGTTGCTGACAGCTATCCCTACCTCTTCCATCATTTCCCGCATTACGGCGTCTTCCAGGCTTTCCCCCACTTCCACGAAGCCTGCCAGGGTAGAGCAGCTTACCCCGGCAGGGGAATGCCTTTTCTGCAAAAGGCAGTAGTCGTTTCCTGCACTGTCATGGTGTTCTATCAAAACAATTACCGCAGGGGCAATTCGGGGATATTGGGGCTGTCCGCAGCCTGGCCTGGTGCACAGCCTCACATGTCCGTTTTCAGCAGGCCTTGTAGGGGAACCGCATCCGCCGCAATATCTGGAAAGGTGGTGCCATTTATGCATGCCCAGTGCATAGGCCAGGAGGGCGCGGGTAGGCTCGTCTATTTCAGAAAAGACTTTCCTCAACTGAAGAAACTCGCTCCCCGGTAACGGATTATGGCCGTCCCCGGTCAGGAGCATACTCCACAGCCCCTGTCCTTCGTGCAGCCCCAGAAATACTACTTCTTCATTGCGTGCAAGGGAAAATTCAACGGGTAACAGGGCTGGTTTCAGGTGTCCGGCCTCCTGCAGGAACAGCACAGCTCCGTCTTCAGACAACAGAAGCAGCCTGTTTTCAAGAATCATTTCCACGCCCTTCCGAGACGTCACCGCTCTGTTGAAATGCGGGTTGTTATAGGGGATTCTCATCCTGGTAATGCTTAAAATTTTCTGCCCAGACACAGGCCCATTGCCCCAGGGGCTCTATGAGCTCGAATAGCTCCCGGCCAAGGGCGGTAAGCCGGTAGCCCTCGAGGCTACGTTCAATAAAAAGGCTTTCCTTCAGCTCCGAGAGGCGTTTGCTTAAACTGCTGGGGGAAACGGTCTCACAGTAGTCCTGTAATTGCCTGAAAGTCCCCGGGCCTTCATTCAGGTGCCAGATAATTCCTAAGGCCCAGCTCCTGCCCAGCAGATCGAAGAGTGCCATTACAGGCTTTCCTGATTTGGAACCCCTCACAGGTTTTCCCGGTATTGGTGTTGACATAGTTACTACAATTTATGTAGCAAAGCTACGTATAATGTAGCAAAATACGCTGCGTAATTTGCAATAAATTACCAGTAGGACCCGGGGGCTGTTATAAAAGATTTATTGCTTCGTGCCCTTAACGCAAAAGGCCCGATGGGAACCTTAACGGGAGGCCGTGGTAAATTCCAACTCAAGCAGGCGGCCCTGTTCCATGACTTTTTCTACCAGGAACTCCAAATCGGCATAGGTGGTGCGGAAATTCACTATACAAACCCGAAGGCAGTAGGCACCACCAACAATAGCGTTACTTAAAAATACGTCGCCTCCCTTCTGAAGCCTGTTCAGCAGTTCCTCATTGAATCTGTTTTCGAAATCCTGATCTGCATTGCCATTTAAGCCAGCGGGTACATATTGAAAGGTAGTGATGCTCAGATTACATGTCACTGCCCGGAGTTCATCCCTGGCTGCAACCAGCCTGAATAAATCCGCAGCCAGGGCTATATCTTTCCTGATCATTCCGATAATGCCATTCGCGCCGATATGCCGGATAGACATCCATACTTTCAGGGCCCTGAATCCCCGGGAGTTCTGCATGCCATATTCATGATAATTGACCGGAATATTGGCCGGATCCCCTTCAAAATTGTAATAGTGCGGCCTGTGGCTGAAGGCCGCTTGTAAAAGGTGTGCATCTCTTACAAGGGTACAGCCTGCCTCCAAGGGGCTGTAAAGCCATTTATGGGGGTCAATTGCGATTGAGTCGGCCTCTGCTATCCCACTGAACAACTGCTTCAATTCGGGTAGGGCCGCGGCGGGGGCACCATAGGCACCATCAATATGAAACCACAGGCTGTGCCTTCCGCAAATTTCGGCTATGCCCCGGAGGTTGTCTACACAGCCCGTTTCCACCGTCCCTGCATTGCCGATTACCATAAAGGGTCGTGCGCCGTTTTCAAAGTCGCTGAGAATTTTACCGTTAAGGTCATCCAAATCCATTTGGTTGTCGGGAAGTACTTCAATCCAGCGGATCTCGTCCATCCCTCCCCCAAAAAGGGTAACTGCCTTGTGTATCCAGGTATGAGTGGCCTTAGGGCAATAAAGAACCGGCGCACCCGCACCGTCATTTTGCACCTTGTTTTTCCTCGCAGCCAGATAGCCCAGGAAATTGGCCATATTGCCACCGCTCACAAAAATTCCCCCGCAATTTTCCCGGTAACCTATCAACTGGGATAACCATTTTATAGTTTGCTGTTCGATTTCTGTGGCCATAGGAGACAGGGCCTGGGCACCTACATTGGGATTCACGGCAGCGGCAAGCAGGTCGGCCAAGGCACCCAAAGGGGCCGCGGAAGAAGTGATATATCCCCAAAATCTGGGATGTCCATTAAATAAAGAGTGTTCTGTTAACAGCTTTGCCGTCTCCCGGAGCAGGGCGGTTGTTTCCCTCCCCTCACCCGGGATACCACCCTGTGGCAGGAGGGCCCTTAGTTCGGTAGGATTCTCACTTCTGGTCACAGGTAATCCCGGAAGTTCTTCCAGAAATTCTCCAAGAAGGTCCACCAATAAATGCCCGGCTTTCCTGAATTCTGCCGGACTCATATCCATAGCGCTTTGCTTATTCATGATCTTTAACTTTAAAGAATTTAAATATTCAAAGTGTTTCCGTCATCAGGGATTCCAAAATCACGGTCTTCCAGAGGGCAATCAGCCTTTCCGGGCTGAATGCCGGCGGTGCCGGCCGTCCACCCAAACCAGAGCGGTTTGTTGTATTTTCTGCCTCTTCTGCTCATATCCATGTGGGTAACCGCCTGCAGATTGAGAAAACCGTTGGATGGAGTAGATAAGCGTCACCAAAGATAACCCTGGGGCAGGCATGGTCCGCGAATTCCCGGTGTCTTCTGAATCCCTTCAACAAAAAACTCTCCCAAAGATAGTACACAGCTGTGAACCAATTTCCCCGCATGGCCTCCAAAAACCGGAAACAAGAACGTTCAGTCCTTATGTTAGCCGGGAAGGCAAGGCCATTGTATTTTATCATTTTCAACTCCCTTGTAAGTTGTTTATTTTCCGGTGTAAAATTATAAACTCGGTTCTGCCTGGAATTGATCATATAGTTCAAATTCTATTCAATATTGACCGCTTTATGCCCAGGCAGGAATCGGAAAGGATCCCTTAAACCCCAGCTGTTGCAAAAGATGGCCGGTAAATTTTGAAGAGCCCTACATAAACGATAATTCCTTAACTTAAACAAGCAGTACGAGGTACGCAGCATAGTAGGCAGTTGCAGTTGACAGTAGCAGATGTCGGCACTACTTAAACCCTGAACCTTGAACCTGCGCCTGCTTGATTATTGCGGTGAAAAAGATTAATTTGATATGGGGAGGGAATTGGTATTCCCCTTAACTACCAGAGTATTAATTTGGTAACAAAGACCAGTGATCACTCTATTTAACAATGTAATAATTAATTAAAAACGGTCAACTCTAATCAGGGATAGGCAGTACGAGGTACCACGTGGGTTGATTTTGTTAATACGCTGGTTTGTTGATCTGACCCCTTGAAACTTTAAGCCCGGAACCCCTGAACCCAGGTGCTAATTAACCATAATAAAAAACTCATGACCACAGACCAAAATCCGATGAACCGCAGAAATGTATTAAAAACCCTGGGCCTTGGTTCCGCGGCAGGAGCCGTTGGGCTTTTCGGGACCACCCCCTCTTATGCGGGACCAGGGGAAACAGCGTCTTATGCCAAAGGCATGCCCCCGGTTACTATCACGAATATCAAGACCATAACAAGCAAACCCCGGGGCAGTAACCTGATCGTGGTAAAAGTGGAAACTTCGGAGCCGGGGTTATACGGCTTAGGATGTGCCACCTTCACCCAAAGAGCAGTTGCCGTGGTGGCGGCAATTGATGGCTACATGAATGATTTTTGCAAGGGGAAGGATGTAGATAATATTGAAGATATGTGGCAGTCTTTCTATGTGAGTTCCTACTGGCGCAACGGACCGGTACTCAACAATGCTATCAGTGGCCTCGACCAGGCGTTATGGGATATCAAGGGAAAACGGGCCGGGATGCCTGTTTACCAGCTGTTGGGTGGAAAATCGCGCTTCGCTATTCCATGTTATGCCCATGCCGGAGGCAAGAGTCCACAGGCCGTTGCGGATGATGTACAGAAGTTTATGGAGAAAGGGTACAGGCATATCCGGATACAGCAGGGCGGGTATGGGGCCACCGGCACCGATCAGCGGGAACCGGACTTCAGGGCAGCGGGATATGGGTACGCGGGTGATAATTATATGAACACGGGGATGTATCTGAAATCAGTACCCGAAATGTTCAGGATCGTACGGGAACGATGCGGGGAAGATGTTGAACTGTTGCATGATATCCACGAAAGGGTGCAACCGATGGAAGCCATCAGTATGATCAACAAGCTCGAGGAGTACCGCCCCTTCTTTATTGAAGACCCCTTGTCGCCCGAAAATACGGGCTGGTGGGAAGAATTGCGCCAGAGTACCAATGTACCTATCGCCATGGGCGAGCTCTTTAATAACATCAACGAATTTCTGGAACCTATGACCCGGCATTATTTCGATTTTATCCGCTGCCATGTTTCCCAGATAGGGGGGCTCACCCCCGCTATGAAGATAGCCCGGCTGGGTGAGTGGTTCGGGATTCGGACAGCCTGGCACGGCCCGGGCGACGTTTCGCCTGTGGGGCATGCTGCGCAGGCCCATATAGACCTTGCCATCTGGAATTTCGGCATTCAAGAAGGGCGGGAGTTTTCGGATGAGGAACAAGCTGTTTTCCCAGGCTGCCCCACCATGAAAGCCGGTTATATGCATATTAATGAAGCTCCGGGATACGGGGTGGACGTTAACGAAAAGGAAGCTGCCAAATACCCTATAGATACGCGGTCCAACTGGCAGGTACGCAGTGAGGACGGAACCATTATCCGGCCGTGACGGGGTTTCAACCGCGGGCTTTGACACCTATTTAATGCGCGCAGAACAGGCTGGGATCGAGTATCATTCCAGGACTACCTGGTTCCCGGAGTCCTTTCCCGCTTCAAAACAATCGAGATTGTAGATGGTGGTATCGGCGATATTTTTGAGGGCGGTATCCGTCAGGAATGCCTGGTGGCTGGTAATCAATACATTGTTGAAGGTCATCAGCCTGGCAATTACGTCGTCCTGTACGATATCGTCCGAATGATCCTCAAAGAAAAGGCCATCCTCCTCCTCGTACACATCAAGTCCAAGATATCCACTATGCCCTGATTTCAGCCCTTCGATTACCGCCCTGGAATCTACCAGTCCGCCCCTGCTCGTATTAATAAGCATCACCCCCTTTTTCATTCTCCTGATCATTTTATCGTCGATCAGGTGCCTGGTTTCCGGCGTCAGGGGGAGATGCAGGCTTACAATATCCGACCCGGTACATACGCTTTCGATATCAGTAAATTCGACGCCGTATTCTTCTGTCAGGCCGTGGTCCGGATTTTGGTCGAAACCCAGGATATGGCAACCAAACCCGTGAGCAATCTTAACAAGGACTGAACCGATCTTCCCGGTACCCACCACCCCCAGGGTTTTACCGTTCATATCGAAACCGGTAAGGCCGTTAAGAGAAAAGTTCATCTCCCGGACCCTGTTGTGGGCACGTGTCAGCCTTCGGTTCAGCGCCAGGATCAACGCCATGGTATGTTCTGCCACCGCATAAGGCGAATAAGCAGGTACCCTGGCGATCCTGATCCCAAGCTCTGCGGCTTTTTTAAGGGCAACATGGTTAAAACCCGCAGAACGAAGGGCAATATATTTTACCCCATACGAATGCAGGGCCTCCAGGACACTTTCCGAAGCGTCGTCCATGGTAAACAAGGCAACTGCCTCAGAATCCCGGGCAAGGGAAGCGGTTTCCCCTGTTAACCTTAGTTCGAGGAAGTTCATGTCATGCTTGCCGTTGTTGGCTTCTTCAAGGGAAGGCCTGTCGAATTTATGGGTGCTGAAAACTGTTACTTTCATTAACTGAGTTGATTTTGCAATTATTAGTACTTGTACTTGCAGCGGGTTCCATGATTGGCCGGCTGGCGTGCCAGTGTACTACAATCCTTACAATCTCATCGAAGAGGGAAAAATCCATCCTTACATATTCATTATCTACCGACTATATTTTTGCAGCGCAACCAGGTTTCCTTTGGCAAGGGCGCGCACAAAATTTACGGATTTCCCCTGGTAATCCCGCTTCATACGTTCAAAGTATTCAAAAAATCTCTGTTTCCCGTCTTCCACAGACTGGGAGCCATAGGGTTCATGGGTTGGCGCCGGGGATAATGAACTATAGATTATGGGAAACCACAGATTTCTGATATATTTCTACTAGTTTTAGGAAATCTTATCGCGGGGGAACAGATCCACACGGATACTGTTGCAACCCCTGTGGATATCTGCTTCCCCTGGGAAGTAATTATATTATTACCGGGATACCCTGTTTCCTGAATACGGGGAACAAGTAAACTGCAGGCAAGTTATGAAACCATGCTTTTGTTATTTTTTGATTATTCTTGTAATGACCGGTACCCTGGCCTGTACGGAAGACACAGGGATTCGGACCATAAAACTCGGCCATGGCCTGGACGTGAACCATTCCGTGCATAAGGCTATGGTAAAGATGGGCGAAGATCTTGAACAGCTTTCCGGGGGACGAATGCGCTTAAAAATTTACCCCAGCCAGCAGCTCGGAACCGAAAGGGAGTGCCTGGAGCTGCTACAGATAGGAAGCCTGGATATGACAAAGGTTTCTGTGGGCGCACTGGAAAATTTTTCACCTAAAATGACAGTACTTGGCCTCCCCTTTCTCTTCCGGAGCAGACAGCATTCCTTTAATGTACTGGACGGACCTATAGGTGCGGAGTTGTTAAAAGACGGGGAAAGATTCTGGCTGAAAGGCCTGGCTTACTATGACGCCGGAAGCCGCAGCTTCTATACCAAGCAAACCCCCATCCGTGAGCCCGGAGACCTGCAGGGTTTAAAAATCCGGGTAATGGAAAGCGCTACCGCAATGAATATGGTACATGTACTGGGGGGCTCTCCCACCCCTATTTCCTGGGGGGAATTATATACCTCCCTGCAGCAGGGGGTTGTAGACGGTGCCGAGAATAATCCCCCCAGTTTCTACCTTTCCAGGCATTATGAAGTATGTAAGTTCTATTCCCTGGACGAGCATACCGTACTCCCTGACGTGCTCCTCTCCTCTACACATCTGTGGGACAGGTTATCCGAACAGGAACAGAACTGGCTCAGCGAGGCCGCGAACAATTCAGTACCCTATCAGCGAAAGCTCTGGAAGGAGTCTGAGGAAGAAGCTCTTGCAGCTGTCGAGGCCGCCGGGGTTACTGTGATCCGGCCAGATAAATCATTGTTCGCGGATAAGGTGCTATCTGTGCTCGAAGCCTATAAGGACGAGGCCGAAATCTATTCCCTTATCAAGCAAATTCAAGCTACTGAGTAAGATGAAACTCCGCCGCAACATAGACAGAATCCTGGGTAATATCCTTATTGTGATAATGGCCGTAATGGTCATTAACGTAATATGGCAGGTATTCAGCCGGTACTTTCTTGGTAACCCGAGTTCCTTCACCGATGAGCTTGCACGTTACCTGATGATCTGGGTTGGCATCCTTGGGGCCGCCTATGTTTCCGGCAAGAACATGCATGTTGCCATAGATGTGGTTCCCTCGCGGCTTAATCCACCAGCCAGGAAAAAACTAAAGCTGATTGTGCGCTGGTGCATCATCTTGTTCTGTTTCGCTGCCATGGTGGTGGGGGGTGCCCGCCTGGTTTATATCACCTATGTGCTCGACCAGTCTTCAGCGGCACTGAATGTGCCTCTGGCGCTCGTTTATTCGGTAATCCCTATCAGCGGCCTGCTCATCATCTATTATAAAATGTCGGACATCCTGCAAGAATAGGCTTATGGAATATATTCCCGTACTGGTTCTCGTACTCAGTTTTATCGGCCTGCTTGCCATCGGGACGCCTGTTGCCTGGAGCATTGCCATGTCATCCCTGCTCACCATGCTGGTAAGCATCCCGGCACTTCCGGCCGTGACCACCATTGCACAGCGCATAGGCACCGGGCTCGACAGTTTTGCCTTGCTCGCTATCCCATTCTTTATTTTATCGGGAGAACTAATGAATAAGGGTGGTATCGCACACCGGCTGATAGCCTTCGCAAAATCGCTGGTGGGTTCGCTTCCAGGAGGGCTGGCGCTGATTAATATTATTTCTGCAATGCTTATGGGAGCCATTGCCGGTTCGGCTATGGCATCAGCTTCAGCCATGGGCAGCATCCTGGGGCCTGAAATGGAAAAAGAAGGCTATACAAAGGAATTCGGGGCGGCGGTGAACATTACCGCGGCTACCACGGGCCTGGTTATCCCGCCAAGCAATATCCTTATAGTTTATTCCCTGGCTAGCGGGGGCGCATCCATTGCCGCGCTTTTCCTCGCCGGTTATATCCCCGGCATCCTTACAGGCTTATTACTTATGATCGTTGCCTCTCTATGGGCAAAAAAGAAAGGCTTCCGGACAGGGAAGCCCACCCGTTTAACAGAGGTAATCAGGACCTTTGTACATGCCGTCCCCAGCCTATTTATGCTGGTTGTCGTTATCGGGGGTATTGTTAGCGGTATTTTTACTGCCACCGAAGCTTCAGCCATTGCTGTATTGTACAGTCTGGTCCTGGGTTTTATTTATAAAGAAATCAACTGGGGAAGCCTGCCTAAGATCCTGTTGGATTCCTCGGCTACCACCGCCATAGTGATGTTGCTTATAGGGACATCCATGGCCATGTCCTGGGCGCTTTCCTTTGAAAACATCCCACAGGATATCAGCTCCGGGCTGATAAACCTAAGCGATAATCCCATTGTTATCTTATTGATCATCAACCTGCTGCTGCTCTTTGTCGGAATTTTTATGGACATGACCCCGGCAGTGCTCATCTTTACCCCCATTTTCCTTCCGGTGGTAACAAAACTTGGGCTGGACCCTGTGCACTTCGGAATCATCATGATCCTCAACCTGTGCATTGGCCTTTGTACACCCCCTGTCGGGTCGGTACTCTTTGTAGGGGTAGGCATTGCCAAAACCACTATCGAAAAAGTCATCCGCCCCCTGATACCCCTTTTTATCGCCATGGTACTCGCACTTTTTCTGGTTACCTATATCCCCCAGTTAAGCCTTTGGCTCCCCGGATTATTCGATCTTTAAATTGATGCACACCCAACAACATTGAATCTTGAACCCAGGCATGTTAACCGGAACCGATATACTTTTTATCCTGGCATATCTGCTTACCACCGTAATCATCGGACTGCGGCTCAGGAACAGGGCACAACGCAGTACGGGCAGCTACCTGCTTGGGGGGAAAGCCATTTCCTGGTACAAGCTGGGCCTTTCTAATGCTTCGGGCATGTTCGATATTTCGGGCACCATCTGGCTTGTAACCCTGCTTTTTGTTTATGGGCTCAAAAGCGCATGGATCCCTTGGCTATGGCCAATTTTCAACCAGGTTTTCGCAATGGTTTACCTTTCAAAATGGCTGAGACGGTCTAATGTAACCACCGGGGCAGAATGGATTCGAACACGTTTCGGTTACCGCATAGGGGCTAAAAAGGCCCATAATATAGTTGTGGCCTTTGCGCTTATAAGTTGCCTTGGCTTCCTTGCCTACGGCTTTATAGGGATTGGCAAATTTGTGGAGATCTTTATTCCATGGGAGTCCGTGGCCCATTATCTGCCTTTCAATATACCCGCAGAATACGTACCACATTTTTATGGTATTATCTTTACGCTTTTTGCGGCGTTTTATTCACTTCTGGGAGGGATGACCGGCATTGTTTGGGCCGATATCCTTCAATTCGGGATAATGACCATAGCAGCGGTGGTTATCGGATATATGGGCTATATGGCCATAGGGGAAGGACAACTGCTGGTGCCCGACGGCTGGATGAGCCCTTTTTTCGAATGGGAGCTTAATCTCGACTGGTCTGGGATCATCCCGCAGGTAAATGATAAGATCCGTGATGACGGGTTCGGACTCTTTGGCATTTTTTTTATGATGATGGTTTTTAAAGGCATTCTGGTAAGCCTTGCAGGACCGGCACCCAACTACGACATGCAGAAAATCCTCTCTACCCGTTCCCCGGCCGAAGCTTCCAAGATGAGCGGCTTTGTCTCCGTGGTCCTGATGCCGGTGCGTTACCTTATGATCGCCGGCTTTGCTGCCCTGGCACTGGTATATTATGACCAAATAGAGCTGATAAACCCTGCAGGAAACATTGATTTTGAGCTGATTCTCCCCGCTGCGATCAGGCAATTCGCACCCTCCGGCCTGATGGGCCTTATCCTGGCCGGTTTACTCGCCGCCTTTATGAGTACTTTTGCCGGGACCGTCAATGCCGCGCAGGCATACCTGATCAACGATGTTTACCTCACCATCAACCCGGCCAGGGCAAAGGTGAGGACGGTAAAATTCATGACCTATGGTTCGGGTATTCTGGTCGTAGCCATAGGGATCGGCCTGGGATTTTTTGTGGAAAATGTGAACTCTGTGTTGCAGTGGCTTGTTTCTGCCCTTTTTGGCAGTTATGTGGTTGCCAATGTCCTGAAATGGCACTGGTGGCGCTTTAACGGGACAGGCTTTTTCTGGGGGATGCTGGCCGGCATGATTCCCGCGCTGATCCTGCCATTGCTCTTGCCTGGCATGCTCGACCTTTATTACTTCCCAGTATTATTGCTGACTTCCCTAATAGGCTGTATCCTCGGTACTTATTCACGGCCACCTACCGAACGGGAAGTTCTTAAGAGCTTTTACAAAAATGTACGGCCCTGGGGATGGTGGAAGCCCATATACGACGAACTGGCGGCGGAAGATCCCGGGTTTAGGAAAAACGAAAATTTTGGCCGCGATATGTTTAATGTACTGGTTGGTACCATCGCGCAAACCACCCTGGTGATTATCCCTATCTTCCTGATATTCCGGCAGACTTTTCCCATGTTATGGACCCTCGCAATCCTTGCGGTCTGCCTGTTTTTGCTAAAAAAATTCTGGTGGGATACCCTGTATGAGGGGCCTGATTCCCGATTTAACTAGTCAGGTTTTTCAGCTAATTGGCACATCAAAAACGCGACACTACATATGTGGATTTCTGTACTGTTCATTCCGAAAGAAACTCACGCAGGTCTGCCGTTAGTTTTAAAAAATCCGGTTCATGGGTGTACATCATATGCCCTGCCTCGTAATAGGTGAGTTTCACCCTTTCAGGGACAATGCCGTTGCGGGCAAAGGTGTATTCCGTGTCGAAGAAGGGGCAGATCAGGTCATAATAGCCGCTTGCCACCAGGACTTTCATGTCTGTGTTCCTTCTCATCGTCTCCCCCAGCAGGCGGGCGGTATTTACATAAGAAGGTTCCCAGTACTGTCCATCGGGTACAGGCCGCCACCGCCATATTTTGTCGAGTTGGTCATTGGATGTGAGGTATGGCCTGTCCATATTTACCTTGAGGTTATTTGCAAAATAGTGGTTAAGAGTAGCGGTATAGGCGGAACCTATCTGGTAAGAAGCCGGGTCCCCCAAATGTGGGCTGGCCGCGGTATCGTCTATCTCATCTCCCATAAACCTGCCATCCAGCCTGCCAATTGCAAGGCCTTTGTCGGCAAGCAATTGCATCTGAAATCGGGGGACCAGAACCCTCAGGTTGGCCCTGAGAATATAATCTGCCGGTAAACCTATAAAGTCCGACATGGTCGCGGCCAGCTTACTTTTTTCAGCCGGGCTAAGCAAATTGCCCTTATAAAGTGCCGGTGCATAGTGGTTGTAGGTAAATTCCCTGCACTGCGCCACAAATTCTTCCAGTGTTTTCCCCTGGCCTGCCTTTTTATGGTACCAGGCTGTAGCAGCCATACTTGGGAGGTAGGTTAAGTAGGAAGTAATGTTGTCATGAACAGAGGTAGAGCCAGCATAATCCAGGGCCTGGGAGATCAGGATCAACCCGTTCAAGGCCATGTCCTGGCCCGATTCTTCAAGCGCACTGGCCACCGCGGCGGCACGGGTGGTCCCGAAACTCTCACCTATAATGAATTTGGGGGAAAACCAGCGATTGTTAGCTGTTACCCAAAGCCGTATAAATTGGGCAACCGAGCTAGCGTCCTCCATAAGGCCCCAGTAATCCTTCTCCTTCCCTTTACCTACAACCCGGCTAAAACCGGTGCCGACAGGATCTATAAAGACCAGGTCGGTCAGGTCGAGCAGGCTATTGGTGTTTGGCACCATGGTATAGGGAGCGGCCCCATCATCGGCATCGGCATCAGAGGGCACTTTTACCAGTTGCGGCCCAAGTAAACCCAGGTGCAGCCAGACGGAGGCGGAACCCGGGCCACCGTTAAAAATAAAACTTACAGGGCGTTTCCCGGGTTCAATACCTTCACGGGTGTATGCTACGGACCAAAAGGAAGCAACGGGCGCTCCCTCGTCATCCTTCAGGTAGGTTTCTGAGGCGGTGGCTTTATAATCAAAGGTTTTCCCTCCTATGCCAATCTGGTGGCTGGTTACAAAGGATTTTGGTTCAGGAACCGGTTTCAGGCTGTCCTTAGACGCCTGGGAAAGGGTTACCTGTGGATAAAACATGAAGAGAACACCGAAAATGTAGGGATACAATTGTTTCATAATCAACTGTTGGCTGAAGGATTGTAATAGGCTTAAAACTCTGGGAAAGGGCCGGCTACCAGCTGCCTGGCTTAGAATACGGTTGTGAGTCATTTAGAAAATATTGACCTTACCGGGTGACGGTTTCCCGTGTATATCCGGAATGCGATTGGCAGCGAAATATACGAATTGTATTCGTTTGTATGGAATATTTTCTGCACACCACGATAGTTCAAGATTCAAAGTTCAAGGGTTCCGGGTACTTGGGTTCAATGTTCAATGTTCAGACCCTGCGAATAAACCTCGTGCTTCGTTCCTCGTTCTTCAACAAACCTGCCAGCTGTCTACTGATGGGGCATCGTAACCCCTCCCCGTTTCAAATTAGTATTTTTCACTGCAATAAAAAAGCAGACGCCTGGGTTCAAGATTCAATGTTCAAAGTTCATGTTATTACGTGAATCCAGGTACTCCGTACTTATAAATTTCTCTCTTCTCTGCCAACTGCCACTGCTACTGCCTACTTCATGAGGGTTCCGGGTTCCGGATTCCGGGTTCGGGGTTTTGGGTTCGGGGTGTCAAATCAACCCGTCCGTAGCCAGCAAGCTGGCACATCCGGGCAGGCCCATCAACAAATCAACACTTACCTTGGGGTGCTAATCCCCTCCCCGGTTCAAATTTTTCCTTTTCACTGCAATAATCAAGCAGGCGTTGGTTCAAAGTGCAAAGTTCAAGGAGTCGGTTCTGCCAACTGTATACTGCTTACTGCTTACTTGTTCCGGGTTCCGGGAGTCAAATCAACAATTCAACCCCCTACTTACCTCGTACTTCAGCTTATGACACAACATTATTCAGGTAGTATTTTTTCCTGAGCCAGAATGCCACCCGTACAAGCAGGATCAGCGCAGGGACTTCCACCAGCGGACCGATAACACCTGCGAAAGCCTGACCCGAATTAAGGCCGAACACAGCGATCGCCACCGCAATGGCAAGTTCAAAATTATTGCCCGCGGCTGTAAACGAAATCGCCGCATTCTTATCGTAGGTTGCTCCCATCGCCTTACTAAAGAAAAACCCGATAAAGAACATCAGGGCAAAATATACCAGGAGAGGGAGCGCAATAATCAAAACATCCATGGGGATCTGTACAATCATATCGCCTTTTAGCGAAAACATCACCACAATGGTAAAAAGAAGGGCGATCAGCGTGATAGGGGAAACCGCCGGAATGAACACCTCATTGTACCAGGCTTCGCCTTTTGACTTTACCAGGATCAGCCGGCTAAGGATACCCAGGGCAAAGGGGATGCCCAAATAAATAGCCACACTTTCAGCTATGGTTGCTATGGAAATATCCACAATGGCGCCTTCGAACCCAAAATATGGCGGAAGGACGGTGATAAAGATCCATGCATAGAAACTATAGGCAAATATCTGGAAAATACTATTCAGAGCTACCAGGGCCGCCCCGTATTCACTGCTTCCTTCAGCCAGATCGTTCCAGACAAGCACCATAGCAATACAGCGTGCAAGGCCAATGAGAATAAGGCCTACCATATATTCCGGATAATCCCGCAGGAAGGTGATCGCCAGGAAAAACATCAGGACCGGGCCGATAATCCAGTTAAGAATAAGGGAAATCGACAGGATTCTGGTATTCCTGAACACCTTTGGCAGCAGGGCGTAATTGACCTTGGCGAGCGGGGGATACATCATTAAAATCAGGCCGATGGCAATTGGAATGTTGGTTGTTCCGCTATTGAACGAATTTATAAGGGCAGGCATTGAAGGAAACAAATAACCAATGCCAATGCCGAATGCCATAGCCGTAAAAATCCAGAGGGTGAGGTAGCTGTCGAGGAAACTTAGTTTTTTTACCATGTGCCATTAGTGGGTACGCGATTGAGAGAATACGTAGTATAGTTCGGTAGCAATCTGAAGGCTTCGTTCCCGGTATTTATCCGACTGCTCAGGGGTATTATCAAAAGCCTTGGGATCTTCGTAGGTAATGGGAATCCGCTTCTCAGCGCCGGGGATAAACGGACAGTCCCCGTCGGCATCCGAACAGGTCATTACTGCCGCAAATCCGGATTTTGGGTTAAAGTCGTTGTCAAAGGTTTTTGAAAAACTTATGACCGGGTGGTCATTCTCAGAATACTTAATGCTATACACCGGATTTATCCCTTCAGATAAGACGGTCACCAGGAACCCTGCCCTTTTCAATGTCTCGGCGGCCATTGGAAAAAGGGCGGTGGCCATTGTCCCCCCTGAATAGCAGTAGGTATTCTTTATTCCGAACCAGACAGCCAGCGCCTGGGCCCAGGCTTGGGAAATATGGCTTCTGCGAGAATTATGGGTACAGATAAAATTGATCCTGATGTCCTCCCCCTTTTTCACTTTCTCCTGAATATAAACAATCAATGATTGTAAAACAGCCTTTCGTTCTTCCGGAATCGTAGCCGGTTGCAGGGATTCAATTTCCCGGGCAAGGGCGGGAAAAAGGCCGGTCTTTATTGCGTTCATTTTTCTTAGGTGTATTAATTGCAACAACCGCTCCCGGGCTCACAAGAAGCCGTAGTTGACAGAGACGAAAGTTTAACATTTTGTTTTTGTGGCGGGATACCACACTTTTCCTTAGCCAGGCAATCGGTTTGTTTTACGGTGAGCAGAAAATTCCTGCCGTCAAAATCAATGCCGTATTTCCCTATGGTATCGCCCTGGTATTCCACTTCGATTTCCAGGTCGCCTATGCCAAGAGCCTTTTCGGATAGTTGGATAATATGGACCAACTTTTCGGGGTGCAGGCGGTGGTCATAATCATCTGCTTCCCAAAGTTGAAAGTTAACCCGTTCTTCATGGCGCACCTTGCCCCCGCAATCAATAAAGTCTTTGGTAACCTTGCCCACTTCGGTGACATGAAAATGGCCCGGAACCAATTGCCCATTAGGCAGTTGGAAGGCTATTC
>CAYSVQ010000061.1:0-64680 GCA_964434565.1 uncultured Flavobacteriaceae bacterium
AGCCATTTTGATACTGCTGCTCTTCCAAAATTGCAATCTTTAGCAAGTCTGTATTGAGTCAAATTTTTCAATTGCATAAGAGTATTTAATCTGGATATAAAATTGTCCGAAGTTTCACATTTGATAAATTCTTTTTTATCAGAAATTAGTTTCTTATAAGTCTCAACGATTCTCAAAACTAATGAGTAAGACTTATCAGAAAGTGGATTTTTGTTGTGCTTAATTTGTTTTTTCATTTCCCTCCCTAAAACATTGTTTATTGTTTATTGATCATTGTTTATTGATTTTCCCCTCGTTCTGCTTCACGAACGCCTCCCAGCCCGTGTAGTGTTTGGTACCGTCTAAACGGCCTGCGTTATAGAAATGGCAGACGGCTGCTGCCAGGCCATCCGTACTATCGAGGTTTTTGGGCAGGCTTTTCAGGCCAAGGGTTGATTGCAGCATTTTTGCCACCTGTTCCTTACTCGCATTGCCATTGCCCGTGATAGCCATCTTTATTTTTTTGGGGAGGTATTCGGTGATGGGGATCTGCCGGGATAGCCCGGCTGCCATGGCAACACCCTGGGCACGGCCAAGTTTCAGCATAGACTGTACGTTCTTGCCATAAAAAGGCGCTTCAATGGCGATTTCATCAGGATGGTAGGTATCTATCAGTTCTATCGTCCGCTCAAAAATAAGCTTGAGCTTGGTGAAGGGATCGTCGTATTTTTTCAGGAGCAATTCATTCAGCTGCAGGAATTCCATCTGCTTTCCCTTAACCCTGATAATGCCAAATCCCATGACCGTGGTCCCGGGGTCTATTCCCATAATGATTTTATCAGTTGTCAAAATGAAGGTGTTAATTAGTTTTAAGTATCAGGGGGATCCGGAATTTTGCCTTAACAGGCATTCCGCGTTTTAAGGCGGGTGCCAGCCGGGGCAGGGTTTTAAGGCTTTGGGTTATTACCCCGTCAAACTCCGGGATCTGGGCAGCCACTGCGCTGTTCCTTTCAATGTCCACTACTGAAATGACCCCCTCATGGTCTACCAGGAAATCTACATAGATAGTGTCGTCAACATCGTTTTCCAGGATAAACTCAAAATCCTGCAGGGTCATGGAAAAATGCAGGAGTAGGGTTTGTTCAAAGCATTCCTTCTGAGCTTCTTTGGAGGCCGTTTCATCGCAATCTGAAAAGAGGGGGTATTGGTCCACATCATTCCAGTCGATACCCTGTAATTCAGCCTCTGCCATTTTTCTGGCTTTTGCTTCCCTGGATTCGAACCATGTGCAGGAAGCCAGCAAGATACAACAACATAAAGTGCCCAACTTCCGCATAGAGGTTTCCATTCTAGCGGAAAATTACGACTTTTTAAAGAAAATGGGGGTTGCCCCTGCATTCAATCCAATGAATAGTGCAAAAAGAAAAATAAGGTTACTGCAGGTTAAAAGTAATCGGAATACTGTAGTGTACTTTTACATCCGAGCCCTGGAGCATTCCGGGTTGCATTTGGGGTAACTTCCGGATGATACGGTCGGCTTCGTTTTCCAGGAGGGCATGTGGCCCCCGCTTTTTTATATCAGCGATTTTACCCTTTTCATCAATTGTGAAAAGTATATTCACCCTACCCTGAATCCCCTGTTCGATGGCCTCAGCAGGATAATTGAAATTCTTCGTAATATGATTCTGCAACTGTTGATTAAAACAATCCCGTGGGTCTTCAGCATTCTCGCAGCCCGGGAAGACAGGGACATATTCAACAAGGCCAAACGGAACAGGGTCTTTTGTGGCCTTAAAAGTGTTCATAAAATCCCCGGACATCTCTCCTTCGATTAACATTTGTGCCCTTATTTGCTCGTTGTCTGGCCCGGTGATATACGAATCGCCTTTGGCTTCAGAAAAATGAATGGATGTCTTGCCGTCTGAGATGGAAAAGTTCCATTTGACGTGGCTTTCCGACAGGGTAATTAACTGCCCGAAAAGCTCCCGCTCTTCCAGGGCACTAAGGTTTTCCACATCCCTAACCTGCATTATATTGTCTGACAAATCTACGGATTCGTCCTTGCATGAATTGTAGCAAAGCATGAGGGCAACAAGGGGGAGCAGCAGTAAATACTTACACTTCCTGATTCCGGGGGTACGTGATCTTTTTAACATGACTATTCGTTTTTTGATTAATGATGAATGATAAAATTGATTGATGAATGAAATATGATGGGTGTCAAATACACTTGATAACAAGAATTCGTATTGTTGCTTTCTGCCTTCCATGGGTACATGGCTGTCTGCAATAAACTCGTGGAGTTCGGAGATCCGGTTTTGATATACATATACCAAAGGGTTGAACCAGTTGAAAATGCGCATCAGTTCGAAGAACATCAGGTCCAGTGAATGGCGCTGATCAATATGTACTTTTTCATGGGTTATGATCTGCCCGTGAAAATCCTGCCGGATACGGTCTCCGATAAAGATGCTCCTGAAAAATGAAAAGGCCACGGCACTGTTAATAACAAGGATCTTCGTGTAATCAGAAAAGTGCTGAATTACCGCATTTTTCTTAAGTTTATTAATGTTCATGAGTTTAAATAAGAAGAGCAGAAAGGAACCCGCCATCCCTGAAAAAAGTACAAGTACAGCCCAGGGTAAATCAGCAAAAAATCCTGCATTTGCAGCCGTGGTTACGGTAACCTCATCCATTCCCTGAACGTAGGCCGATCCCCAAAAATCTCCGGCCGGCAAGACTGTCCGGAAGGCTTCAATTTTTAAGAAGGGGATGATAAACGACAATGCGAAAGTGGCTATCAGATACAATCTGTTCCCTTGAAAAAGAGTCTCCCTTTTAAGGAAAAACTCATACCCCAGCAGGAATATGAATTGGAACGCCATGCAATCCAGGACATAGGTGATCATGGTTCCTTCTTTTTAATTTCATTCAGGACAGCTTCCAGTTCGGCAAGGCTCATATGGTTGTTCTTCATAAAAAAGGACACCATGCTTTTAAATGATCCCTGAAAATAATTGTCGACAAATTTGTTTATGGAATGATTGCTGTATTCGGGTTTTTTAACCAGTGGGAAGTAGATATGCCCTTTACCCTCCTTCTCGTGGTCTGCAAACCCTTTGTTCTCCAGGATTCGGACCACGGTGGATACGGTATTGTAAGCGGGCTTGGGCTCTGGTAATTCTTCCAGGATGCTTGTTACATTCGCCTTCTCCAATCGCCATAAAACATGCATTACTTCTTCCTCGGCTTTCGTGAGTTGTTTCATTGGGAATAGTTTATAAATCCAAATATAACTAAATATTTAGTTTAAACTAATTTTATAGTTATAAATTTTAAGATATGTGGGAAAAAGGGATGTAACAATAATGCCCTATCTTCGTCTAACAGCAAAACAATCCAATGGATATCCTCTTACTGATCCTGGGCTTGCTTCTGATGTTCACGGGGATCCTGGGTAGTTTTCTGCCTGTCTTGCCAGGGCCGCCTTTAAGCTGGGCGGGCCTGTTGCTGCTATACCTGACGAGGGCGGTTCCCGACGATTGGTGGTTCCTGGGCATTACCCTGGGGGTAGCCGTGCTGGTGACAGTCATGGATTATATCATCCCGGTAGTAGGCACCAAACGTTACGGGGGCAGCAAGGCAGGCATGATCGGTACCACGGTGGGCCTGCTGGTTTCCATAGTATTCCCTGTGCTGGGGCTAGCCGGTATCGTTATCTGGCCTTTTATCGGAGCGGTTGTAGGGGAACTAACGAACAAATCCGACCGGCAAGCTGCCCTGAAAGCAGCTTTTGGTTCCTTTATAGGATTTCTTACCGGCACCTTCCTGAAATTCCTGGTGGCCGTAATCTTCCTGGGCCTGTATCTCCGGAAGGCCTGGATTTACAGAGATGCCCTTTTCCCGTATTTTGATTAAATGCCCTGAATGATTTTTCAGGGAGGGTGCATCATACTACCCTACATCCAGACAACTTTTTCCTCTACCGGCCTGCGGCTCACTTCCGGCAGTGCATTATCGTAATAACCCATATAAAAGAAGCCAAGGCATTCCTCTCCTTCGTTCAGTTCCAGGAATTCGCCCATATAACGGATAAGTCCGGGGGAACTCCAGTAGCAGCCTATCCCCATTTCGGTACAACACAGCCACATGTTCTGCACGGCCATGGCTGTTGCGGCCACCTCTTCCCAGACGGGCAGGCTTTCCGCGGGGTCGCGTTGCATGCAAATGCAGATAACAGCTGCCGACCTTTTTGGATTTTCTATAAAATTCCTGGTTTTCAGCTGTTTCGGGCGGGGTTCTGACTCCATGTACTTCAGGGAGAGGAAAAGTCCTAGTTTATCCTTGCTATCCCCGGTAAATACCTTAAACCTCCAGGGTTCGGTTTTTTTATGGGTAGGTGCCCAGTTGGCCGCTTCCAGGATAAGGCGGATGTCCTCTTCCGCAATGGGTTTGTCATTGTACTGCGGGGGAAAAACAGACCTCCTTTTTTTAATAAGATCGAATATCATTATATGGATTTAAGAAGTACAAACATAAGGTTTTACCGCCTAAGCCGGCTTTGCGTGAAGCAAGAGAGAAAGGCAGTGGTCAAGCGCCTTGTTACGGTGATCCTTTTTCCAAACCACAGCCAGTACAGCCCGTTGCGGGATTTTGTCCAGGCCGATGAACTTAACATCCATCTTAAAACCCTTTTGAAGGGAGGAAGGCACAATGGCGATGCCCAAATGGTTCTCAACCAGCCTGAAGATGGTCTGGGCGTGTACTGATTTATGGGAAACCCGGGGGGTGTAGCCCGCGTCTTCGCAAATGCTCATCACCGTGTCAAAATAAAGCGGACTGTAGTCCTGGGAGAAAAGTATGAAATTCTCATCACGGAACTCATGTAAGCCCTTGAAGTTACTGGCATCCAGAGGATGGTCTGCCGGTAGTACCAGGGAAAAGGTATCCTCAAATACGGGCTCCAGGCACAATCCCTCCGGTACACGCGAGAGGCGAACAAAACCTATATCGAGCTTGTCTCTGAGCAGGGCGTTTACCTGGGCATTGTTCGACAATTCTTCCAGGCTGGTCCTGATACGTGGGAATTGATCCCTTAATTTTACAAGCAGTGCCGGGATAACATCCTGCATGGCCGACCCGAGGAAGCCCATCCGGACCTCCCCGTATTGCCCGTCGCCAATAAGTTTCAATTGCCTTTTGGTCACCTCCAGATGGTTGAGGACAAATTCTACTTCCCCTTTCAGGTACTCCCCTGCCCTGCTAAGGCTCACTTTTTTCTTATCCCGAATCAACAATTGTACATCCAGCATCTCTTCCAGCTGCCTTACCTGCCTGCTAAGCCCGGGCTGCGAGATAAAAAGCTTTTCCGCAGCCTTCCGGAAATGAAGTTCCTCGGCTACCGACAGGAAATATTTCAAATGGCGCAACTCCAATTGATTACTCATGGTTATTAACTAACTACCTAAATAGTATTGGTTATTATCAAACATAATCAATATTTTTATGCTTGCAAAAACAAAGGAACCTATGCCCGGCAAATCAACATCATTCCTTTTCGGCGAGCAGCAACTCAGTACAACACTTGCGCTGGCCATTGCCCGGGGCAGCTTAAAAGGCGAAATCAGCCCCGGCGCAAGGGAAAAAGTCAGGGCCAGCCAGGCAGTTGTGGAAAGCATAGTGGAGAAAGGCGAGCCGGTGTATGGCATCAACACTGGTTTCGGCCCCTTATGCACCACCAATATTTCACGGGAAGAAACCAGGACGCTGCAGATGAATATCCTTAAAAGCCACAGTGTCGGGGTAGGAGAACCCATTAGCGGGGAACTGGCGAAACTTATGCTTATCTTAAAGGTACATTCTCTCTCCAAAGGCTTTTCAGGGATCGCCGAAGACACGCTAAACAGGATTTTGTGGCATATAGACCAGGATGCCATCCCCCTTGTGCCTTCACAGGGATCCGTAGGGGCATCGGGAGACCTGGCCCCCCTGGCCCACCTCTTCCTGCCGCTTATCGGACTTGGGAAGGTCTTATACAAAGGAAACATCCTGTCTGCTCAGGATTTCCTTAAAAAGGCGGGGCTGCAACCCCTGGAACTGGGACCCAAAGAAGGCCTGGCTCTTATCAATGGAACCCAGTTTATAGCTGCCCATGCGGTACTGGTTGTGGAAGGGCTGCGGCGTTGTCTGGACCAGGCCGATATCATAGGGGCTATGATGCTGGAGGGCCTCCAGGGATCCATCAAGCCTTTTTATGATGAACTGCATACACTAAGGCCCTTCAAGGGCAACCAGCATGTTGCCTTCCGCATCAGATCTCTTCTGAAGGACTCTGAGATCCTGGAAGACCATATTGATTGCGAGCGGGTACAGGACCCTTATTCCCTGCGCTGTATCCCCCAGGTACATGGGGCTTCAAGGAACGCCTGGCTGCATCTTAAGGAATTGCTCGGAGTGGAACTCAATTCGGTAACGGATAATCCCGTGATCATCGATGCCGGCCTGACAATCAGCGGGGGTAATTTTCATGGACAACCCCTGGCCATGGCACTGGACTATGTTTGCCTGGCTGCATCAGAGCTTGGCAACATTTCGGACCGCCGCACTTACCTCGCCCTGGAGGGGAACAGTCCGGGTGTACCCAAACTGCTCATGGAAGATACCGGGATCAATTCTGGCTATATGATCCTGCAATACACCACTGCCGCCCTCGCCAGTGAAAACAAAGGCCTGTGCTTCCCGGCCAGTGCCGACAGCATCCCAACCTCCCTGGGGCAGGAGGACCATGTTAGCATGGGCTCTATCAGCAGTCGGAAAGCCCTTCAGGTCATAGGGAATGTCGAAAAAATACTCGCCATTGAATTGCTTACCGCCGCCCAGGCCTTTGAATTCAGGAAGCCTCTGAAATCAGGCAAATTGCTGGACGAGGTCCACAAGGCTGTCCGTAAAAAAGTAGCCTTTGCCCGGAAAGACAGGGTTTTTTCAGACGATATTGAAAATGGTATTTCCTTGATCCGCGATGGGAAGCTTGTTGAAATCGTGGAAAAGGCATGCAGGCGGGAAAAGCTTAGCATGGAAACCCCCTACTCTGATTTATTCGATACCTTGTAAACTACCAGCTTCTATGAAACTCATCGGCCCCTTCAGACAGTTACTTCCCATGTCGGGCTTACCGCTGCGGGGAGCTTTAAGGGATAATCAACTTCAGGTACTGGAACATGCAGGGATAGTTGTTACCGGGGGACGGATCCGCGAAATTGGCAAGTTTAATGACCTCCATGGCCGTGTGAAGAGCAGCAGCATGGACTTACAACTGATCGAAGGGGAACAGACTGCACTGCCGGGCTTTATTGATGCGCATACCCATATATGCTACAGCGGCTCGCGGGCAGCCGACTATGCCCTTAGAAACGCCGGAAAGACGTATCTGGAAATCGCAGCTGCCGGGGGTGGTATCTGGGATACCGTGGGCCGTACCAGGGAATCCTCCATGGGGGAGCTGGCAGCCGGAATTGTTGAGAGGGCAACACGGCACCTGGGGGAAGGGGTGACAACCATTGAAGTAAAGAGCGGTTATGGCCTTTCCATAAAAGAGGAAATAAAAATGCTCCATGCCATCAGGGATGCAGGAATGCAACTTGATGCAGACCTGGTACCAACCTGCCTGGCTGCCCACATTGTTCCCCGGGATTTCAGCGGTTCGGCTGCCGAATACCTTCGGTTACTAAGCACCATGCTGCTCCCCCGGTTAAAAGAAGAGGACCTTTGCCGTCGGGTGGATGCCTTTGTTGAAACTTCCGCCTTTTCCCCGGCAGATATCGCGCCTTATTTTAGTGAAGCCAAACGCCTTGGGTTTGACATCACCGTACACGCCGATCAGTTTACCCCCGGCGGCAGCGTGGTCGCCATAGATTTCGACGCCATCAGCGCAGACCACCTCGAAGCAAGCACCGGCGTGGAAATAGAAAGGCTTGCTAAAAGCCGGGTGATTGCCACTGCCCTGCCAGGTGCTTCCATAGGCCTGGGCTGTAACTTTGCCCCTGCCCGTGCCCTGCTCGATGCCGGAGCTGCCCTGGCTATTGCAAGTGACTGGAACCCAGGTTCGGGCCCCATGGGGCAGCTGCTTGCTCAAGCCGCTATCCTGGGGGCCTTCGAGAAACTCACCAATGCTGAGGTTCTGGCCGGGATTACCGTCCGGGCCGCAGCGGCACTTCGACTTCCCGACAGGGGTAGCGTGGAAGCAGGAAAGCTGGCAGACCTGGCGGTATTTCGAACAGGCGACTACAGGGAAGTCCTGTACCAACAAGGCAGCCTCAGGCCCGAAAGTGTCTGGAAAGAGGGACGCTGTGTTTTCACGACCAAATATTTTTAAGCCCATGGATCAGAACAAGAGCAGCAACAATTTCCAAGCGGTAATTCTGCAGGGGATCCCTGACCAATTACCGGAACCCAGGCCCTATTCGGGTGGTAATGATCATGCCCCAAAAAGAAAGGATATCCTGACGGAGGATGAGAAGAAGCTGGCAGTACAAAACGCCTTGCGTTATTTCCCTCCGGAATGGCATGCAGAACTTGCATCTGAATTTCTCAGGGAATTGCTGGCTTATGGCAGGATTTACATGTACCGTTTCAAACCAGACTATCATATGTGTGCCCGGCCTATATCCGAATACCCGGCCAAATCAGTTCAGGCGGCGGCCATTATGTTAATGATCCAGAACAACCTGGATCCGGAGGTAGCCCAGCATCCCGATGAACTTATCACCTATGGGGGGAATGGGGCGGTATTTCAGAACTGGGCTCAGTATCTGCTCACGATGCAATATCTGGCACTTATGACCGATGAACAAACCCTCCATATGTATTCGGGGCACCCTATGGGACTGTTTCCCTCCACAGCTGCAGCTCCCAGGGTAGTGGTAACCAACGGAATGATGGTGCCAAACTATTCCAAACAGGACGACTGGGAAAAATATAATGCCCTTGGTGTTACCCAATACGGACAAATGACAGCGGGCTCCTACATGTACATAGGCCCGCAGGGGATTGTTCATGGAACAACCATTACAGTGATGAATGCCTTTCGCAGAGTACTTCCCCATGGCGAAAATCCGAAAGGAAAAATCTTCCTTACTTCCGGCCTGGGTGGTATGAGCGGTGCCCAACCGAAGGCCGGAAAAATTGCCGGCTGCATTACAGTATGCGCCGAAGTGAATGCGGCAGCTGCGAGGAAGCGGCTTGTACAGGAATGGATAGACGAACTTTTTGAAGACCTCGGTACGCTGGTAAGCCGGACCCGGACGGCCATATCCGCGGAGGAATGTGTGTCGCTTGCCTATATAGGAAATGTTGTGGATATCTGGGAGCGATTTGACAAGGAGGGAATATTTGTGCAGCTGGGATCCGATCAGACTTCCCTGCATAATCCCTGGGCAGGGGGTTATTACCCGGCTGGCCTGTCTTTTGAAGAGGCCAACAGGATGATGGTGGAAGAACCGGATACCTTCAGGGAACAGGTGAAGGCTTCTCTCAGGAGACAGGTAGCCGCAATCAACAGGCATAGCTCAAAAGGCACCTATTTTTTCGATTATGGCAATGCCTTCCTGCTGGAGGCCTCCCGGGCCGGTGCCGATGTAATGGACAAGTCGGGTACAGATTTCCGGTATCCGTCCTATGTTCAGGATATTTTGGGCCCTCTATGCTTCGATTATGGTTTCGGGCCTTTCCGCTGGGTCTGCACCTCATGCGATCCTGCAGACCTCAAAAAAACCGACACTCTTGCGCTGGAAGTCATGCAAAAAATCGAAGGTTCGGCCCCTGAGGAGATTGCCCTTCAACTCCGTGACAACATCCGTTGGATAGAAAAGGCGGAGGCGAACAAAATGGTGGTGGGTTCCCAGGCCAGGATCCTTTATGCCGATGCCGAAGGGCGGGTGGCCATCGCCCTTGCTTTTAATGAAGCCATCCGAAACGGACAGATCACCGCCCCGGTAGTACTGGGTAGGGACCACCACGACGTTAGCGGTACGGATTCGCCCTTCAGGGAAACCAGCAATATCCGCGACGGCAGCAGATTCACCGCAGATATGGCGGTACACAATGTAATCGGCGACAGCTTCCGGGGTGCAAGCTGGGTATCTTTACATAATGGTGGCGGTGTTGGCTGGGGTGAAGTCATCAACGGGGGTTTCGGCCTGGTACTGGATGGCTCAGAAGATGCAGACAGCCGCCTCAGGAACATGCTCTTCTACGATGTTAATAATGGCATTGCACGCAGGGGCTGGGCCCGTAATAAGGAAGCGCTGTTTGCTATCCGCCGGGAAATGCAGCGAACTCCAGGTTTGCAGGTTACTATTCCGAATCTCGTTGAGGACGGCATTCTGGACAAACTGTTTGTAAACAATTAAACCCATGTTAAAATGAAAAACTATTCCAAAGCAAGTACGGCTTGGTGGTCTGGCCGTCATTCGGGCAAAGGACTGTACCTTCATGAAAAAGTGCAGCTAAGCGGATTGACAGCTCAAAGCAGCGCAAAATCCATTGCGCTGCTTGGATATGCCTGTGATGCCGGGATTGAACGTAATCAGGGTCGGCCGGGCGCCGCCCTGGGACCGGCTGCCATCCGTAGGATGCTTGGGCGGATGCCCAACCATCTGGGCACGGATGTAAAACTTTCAGATACAGGAGATATCATATGCCCTGATGGTAATATGGAGGCCGCTCAGGATAATTTACGGCAGGCCGTCAACATATTATTGGGCGGCGATTCCCTCCCTATAGTAATGGGGGGTGGCCACGACATGGCCTACGGACATTTCATGGGTATTGCCGACAATAAAGGACCCCAGGCGCGTATCGGGATCATTAATTTTGATGCCCATTTCGACTTGCGTTCCAACGAACACGGGAACAATTCGGGAACACCTTTTTTCCAGATAGGGGAAGTCCTGAAACAACAGGGAAGGACCATCGATTACCTGTGCCTTGGAATACGACAGGATGGCAATGATGCCAACCTATATGATACGGCAGCTTCCCTGGGAGTGCATTTTATTGAGAGGGAAAACTTTTCAATTCAGGAAGTCACCTCTGTTCAGATGGGCTTGCTTGCCTTTATGGACCACCTTGACGGTGTATATGTATCTATTGACCTTGATGGTTTCTCCTCGGCCTATGCCCCTGGGGTTAGCTCCCCATCTCCTATGGGATTTTCGCCAGACATAGTTTGGGAAGCTTTAAAAATCATAATCGATTCAGGAAAATTATATAGCCTTGACGTGGCAGAACTGAATCCGGAATTTGACGTGGACGGCCATACAGCCCGCCTGGCGGCATCGCTAATACATGGAATTATCCACCGCTGGGCCTCACTCTAACCAGGATTTGTAGTACTTGCCATCATCAATATCCAGCGCTGTCTGGGTGAGTTGTAATGGTCTGAAAGTATCTATCATTACCGCGAGTTCTTCCGTCCTTGTCTTCCCGATACTGGCCTCGTAGGTGCCGGGGTGCGGCCCGTGGGGAATCCCTGCCGGGTGAAGGGAAATAAAGCCCTTATCGATGTTTTTCCGGCTCATGAAATCCCCGTCTACATAATATAATACCTCGTCCGAATCTATGTTGGAATGGTTATAGGGAGCCGGGATGGCCTGAGGGTGGTAATCATAAAGGCGGGGACAAAATGAACACACCACAAAAGCTCCTGTTTCAAAGGTCTGGTGTACAGGTGGCGGCTGGTGCACCCTGCCGGTAATGGGTTCAAAATCGTGTATGGAAAAGCCGTACGGGTCGTTATAACCGTCCCATCCCACCACATCGAATGGGTGGGTGGCATAGACCAACTGGTGCAACTGGCCTTCTTTTTTAATCTTCATCAGAAATTCCCCTTTTTCATCATGTGTTTGCAGATTCCGGGGCAACTTGAAGTCGCGCTCGCAAAAGGGCGAATTTTCCAGGTGCTGCCCAAACCAATTCCTATAGCGTTTTGGAGTATATATGGGCTGATAGGATTCGGTCACAAGTAATCGGTTATCCTCCCCGTCAAAAACTATCTGGTAGATCATCCCCCTGGGGATCAGGATATAGTCACCGTACCCAAAGGGGATCTCCCCCAGTAAAGTTTTCAAAGTCCCGGATCCTTTATGGATAAACAACAGCTCATCGGCATCGGCATTCTTATAAAAATAATCCTGAAGCGATTCTTTTGGGGCTGCAAGGCTTATATGCACATCCTTATTGAACAGGATGGTTTTCCGGCTTTCAAGAAAATCCGCTTCCGGCCGTATATTAAAGCCTTTAAGCAGGCGGGATTGAATATTGTATTGCACAGCAGCCACAGGTCGAACATCCATGCTCTGCCCGGCTTCTTTTACCTGTGTGGGCCTGTGCAGGTGGTACATGAGCGAAGACATCCCGTCAAAACCAATGGTGCCGAACAACTGTTCATAATGCAAACTTCCGTCTTCTTTTTTGAAGGTAGTGTGCCGTTTATGAGGTATTCTCCCTAAAGTATGATACAATGGCATGATGGAACTATTTTAAGAAGGGCCATGGAGCGCAGGTAAATGTATAATCCGCAGCCTGAATTATCTTTTAAAAATACGACAATTTAAGGTCTTAATAAAATCTTACTGGCCTTGTTCAAACCTGATCAACAGGCAGGCTCGGACCATAATCCTTTGCATCAATATTTGTATCGATATCACAGCGCAGGCCCAAATCATTAGGTTAACTTGCTTCATATTCAATTAATTACCCTTCTCATTATGGAAAAAGAAAATCAATCTAAGGACAGGAAAAAGAAGTACAACCCAAATGTCACCAGAGAGGATATTTCCGCATTGGGCAAGAAGGACATGAGTATGGATTCCTTTGACGACCGGGTGCTGGAAAATCGGTTAGAACCGATAGATTTTACAGCAGGCGACCTGGATATTCCGGAAAGTCCAAAAACAGGACGGCAGGAAACAGAAAGATTGGAAGATGAAGAAAGCGCAATATACTGGCAGGGCGGAGAGCGCAAAGAGTATCCGGAGAATAGAAAAGACAGCAAAATATCAAGAAATATAGATCCCATGCAAAAGGTGGGAAAATCTCCTGATTAGCGGCTAATACATTCTTAAGAACGCAGGCAGCTGTTGAAAGGAAAACAAAAGATTTTAAAAGAAAAAAGCCTCCCAGAATGGAAAGCCTTTCATTGGTGAAAACCGGTTTTCCGGTTTCTACACCTTACATCAACCTCTGTTGATGCACAACACAACAATACAAATATAGCAAAGATTTTTACTTAAGGCATAATTGCGCCTGCTTTCATCACCTTTTTTTAAAAGGACGTACAATAAGCCGGGCCGCTTTATCATAGTTTATGTAGTTGTATGTCCAGTTGAAAAACACCACAACTTTATTGCGAAATCCAACCAGGAACATAAGGTGAACAAACATCCATATAAACCAGGCGAAAAAACCTGCAAATTTCAGGTGTTTCAGGTCAACCACTGCCTTATTACGGCCGATGGTGGCCATAGTGCCCTTGTCTTTATACCGGAAAGGTTCCATTGGCCTCCCCTGCAGCAGCCGTTCAAGGTTGCGGGCAAGCTGTTCGCCCTGCTGAATGGCAGGCTGGGCAACCTGGGGGTGGCCAAGTGGGTAATCCTCTGTCACCATATAAGCGATATCGCCAATAGCGAATATGTTTTCATAGCCATGCACCCGGCTGAAGGGATCCACTTTGTAGCGGTTGAGCCTTTCCAGCAGTACTTCCCCATTGAGGCCGTTAATTACAGCTCCGGTAACGCCTGCGGTCCAGATAAAGTTTTTAGTTCTCAGTGTTTCGCCATTTCCTATACTGATGACTTCACCATCGTAGCCGTTCACCAGGGTCTGCAGATGGATCCTGACCCCGAATGCTGTCAGGAATTCATGAGCTTTTGCCGAAGCGTTCGGGGACATGGTTGGCAAAACCCTGTCCATGCCTTCAAAAAGATGAATTTCCATTTCCTCTACATTCATATGCCGGTAGTCTTTTGGAAAGACATTCCGTTTCAATTCGGAAAAAGCCCCGGCAAGTTCCACCCCTGTAGGGCCGGCGCCAATGATGCAAAAATTCATCAGGGCTCTGCGTTCCTCCGGAGAGTCGCAATCGTCGGCCTTCTCAAAATTCTGCAACATCAGGCTTCGGATGTCAAGGGCCTGGGGAACAGTCTTCATCGGCATGGCATTTTTCCGGATATCCTGATTGCCAAAAAAATTCGTCCGGGTTCCGGTAGCCAAAACCAAATAATCGTAAGAGAGGTTGCCGATACTGGTAATTACCTCCTGCTTTTCCGGATTTATCACCTCAACCTCAGCCCATCGGAAATGAAAGTTTTTTAGTTTCTTTAGGATCTTCCGGATAGGGTATGCTATGGAATCAGGTTCCAGCCCACCTGTGGAGACCTGGTATAACAAAGGCTGAAAATTATGGTAATTATGCCTGTCGATAAGAACGATCTGCAGGTTTAGCCCTCCTAATTTCTTCGCCAGGGAAATCCCTCCGAAGCCACCTCCTACAATAACCAGCCTTTTGCATCCTGTTCTCCCGATGTTCATGCGCAAATTTTCCACAAAACTAATCAATAAGGAAGGCATGCGGAAGTTTATACGGTATATATGCGATCTGCTTCCTAAGGCAAAAGGTTTATAACTTTATTAACAGCGCTTTTTGCGGTTTTTGGCTATCTTAAAATAAAAATGAAGACTTCAGCCTTATTCTGGGTCGGTACGACAACCGCCCTCCTGCTGGTCCTGACCGTAATGGCATCATTGGCCTATCCCTTAGGTCTTATCCTTTACCTGACCGCACTTGGGCAGGCCCTGCTGGTGTATACAGTCTTCCGGGTACTGACTGATCCCTACACTACAACCAAAACGTTCGACAACTGGTACGAAGACCACGATTGCAAGGAATAACCAGCAATTCCTTACCTCATAATAAATGTCTTGATAAAATCTAAATTGGCCATTATTCCGGTGATGCCCGGGGGGTAAAATATCCATTTTCCATTCTCTTACTAATTTAATATCTTACAAGGGTAAGCTGATTAATATCATGGCTACTTAAGCCCTGTCTGATGATCTTTGCACCGGAAGAACAACTAACCAATTATGCCGGAAAATACGTGTTACCACTGTGGTGACCCGGGGGGGAGTTCCCCGGTAATTTATGACCACAAGGCCTTTTGCTGCCATGGGTGCAAAACCGTCTATGAGATCCTGCAATCCAATGACCTTGCGTATTATTACGAACTCCAGCAAGGTGCGGGTGCCATCCCTAAAAAGGAAGCGGGTAACTTCAATTTTCTGGACAACCCTGCCATTAAGACAAAACTTCTGGAATTTGACGATGGCCGTTTTCAGGTAATCAACCTTTATATCCCACATATTCATTGCAGTTCCTGTATCTGGATTCTTGAGAATCTTGGCAGGTTGCATCCAGGGGTAAGCAATTCGCAGGTTGACTTTCCAAAGAAAACGGTACGGATCACGTACAACCCTGGAGTCCTTCCTTTGAAAGCGGTAGTTGAAATGCTTGCTTCGATTGGATATGAACCCTACATTTCGCTCGATGATCTGGAACAATCAAAAATAAAGCCAAACAGGGGGCTTTTATATAAACTGGGGATAGCCGGATTTGCTTTTGGTAACGTGATGTTCCTTTCCTTTCCGGAATACTTTGAACTGGCCGGGGGCAGTGGCAAAGGTGAATTCTGGCTGGAGCAATTTACCCCGCTCTTCCGTTGGCTGATCTTTGCATTTTCCCTGCCCGTGCTGCTTTATTCCTCCAGGGATTACTTTATCGCGGCCTTTAAAGGACTTCGAAGTGGAATTATGAACATTGATGTGCCGATTGCCCTGGGGATCCTTGCACTCTTCATAAGGAGCACGATCGATATTTTGTTTGACTATGGGCCCGGATATTTCGATAGTTTTACCGGCCTGGTCTTTTTCCTCCTGCTGGGACGTTTTTTTCAGCAAAAAACCTACGCTTTCCTCTCTTTTGAGCGCGATTATAAATCCTACTTCCCCATTGCCGTCACCCGGATATCTAAAGGCAATAAGGAAGACAGTGTCCCGGTTTACGATATACAGAAAGGCGAGCGGTTACTGATACGCAATCAGGAACTTATCCCTGCAGACGGGCTGCTGCTAAGCGACAGGGCTTGTATTGACTATAGTTTTGTGACCGGGGAATCCGATCCCGTTTATCCTAAGAAAGGAGATCAGATATACGCCGGGGGCAGGCAGGTAGGAGGTTCGATAGACATGGAGGTTATTAAACCGGTTTCCCAGAGCTATCTTACACAGCTATGGGGAAACGAAGTATTCCGGAAAAACAAATCGGATACCTTCCGCAGGGTTACAGACCGTATAGGAAAACGTTTTACCATCGCCGTGCTAACCATTGCATGCCTCTCCGCAGGGTATTGGCTTTTTGCTGATCCGCAAAAAGCCGCCGGTGTTTTTACGGCTGTGCTCATCATTGCCTGCCCATGTGCAATCGCACTGGCCGCCCCTTTCACTCTGGGAAACCTCCTCCGTATTCTGGGCAAGAAAAAATTCTATCTTAAAAATGCCGATACCATAGAACAAATGGCGCAGATAGATACGGTAATCTTCGACAAAACCGGAACTATGACCGCTTCCGGGCAAAGCCAGGTTACCTATGACGGAATGATCCTAAGCGAGGCTGAGGAATCCCTGCTAAAAAATACCCTGCGAGCCTCTTCCCACCCCCTGAGCCGCAAACTCTATGAGCTTCTAAAGGAATACGACATAGTACCGCTCGACGATTACAGGGAAGAACCCGGGAAAGGCATTGAAGGCAACCGGGAAGAAAATACAATGAAGATCGGTTCCTCAGCTTATGTGGGTGGAATGGCGACAGGCGAGCATGGAAAGACCGAGGTTCATGTTAGTGCCAACGACGCCTACAAAGGACGCTTTGTTTTTAACAACGGTTATAGGGAAGGCCTTTCCGATGTCTTCAAAAACCTGTCGGTGAGCATGAAACTGGCAGTAATTTCAGGCGATAACGATGGGGAAAAACCACGGCTTGAAGCAATGCTTCCCAAGGAAACTACCATGTATTTTCATCAAAAACCGGATGATAAGCTCCGGTTTATTGAACAGTTACAGGCCGGTAACAGGAAAGTAATGATGGTAGGCGACGGTTTGAACGACGCCGGTGCCCTGGCGCAAAGCAATGTAGGAATAGCCATATCGGAAAATGTAAACGTATTTTCCCCGGCATGCGACGGGATCCTCGATGCCTCCAAATTCAGATATCTCCCTGATTATATAAGGGCTGCCAGAATGGGTATGGTAATTATCAGAATGAGTTTCGCCCTTTCACTGTTCTATAACGTGGTTGGCTTGTATTTTGCTGTGACCGGGCAATTACAACCTGTTATAGCAGCTATCCTGATGCCATTGAGTTCTATCAGTATCGTGGCATTTACCACAGTTGCTACCAACTTTGCAACCAGAAAAATATTATGAAATGGACCGGACCGTAGTGATTATTATCTACCTCAACAAAAGTTTCACTGAAAGCCAATGACTGATCATATGCTGAATAATCGAATTATATTGATAAAACCGACTGCCGGCATCACGGCTTCGAGAAACCGGATCAATTTATCAAACTAACCAATAAAATATTATACAGGAAAATCATGGCAAATTCAATTGTTTATCGGGATTAAGAATTAACTAATACATGATCCATGTCATTTCTCAGGAGGATTTCCACTTTTAATTTTGACCTTAAATATTCGTATTAATGAGTGTTATTTATTTGTTACTGGCCATTAGCATCATAGTGGCCCTTATTTTTTTTGTCGCTTTTATCTATTCAGTGCGACGCGGGCAGTATGATGATTCCTATACACCTTCGGTTCGCATGCTTTTCGAGGATGAGTTAATAAAGGACACCAACGCCGGAAATTCGAAAAAAACCAAAAAATCATCTCCAACTAAATAATTCCCCATGGAAATTCAACAATTCCACTACGATAACAAAATAGTTAAGAAATTTATCTATGCCACCCTGTTATGGGGGATCGTTGGCATGCTGGTAGGTCTGCTGCTGGCATTTTTGTTCCTCTTTCCGAATCTTACCGATGGAATCTCCTGGCTTAGTTTCGGGCGACTTCGGCCGCTCCATACAAACGCGGTAATCTTTGCCTTTGTAGGCAATGCTATTTTCGCCGGGGTTTACTACTCAACCCAACGACTATTGAAGGCAAGGATGTTCAGTGATTTCCTCAGCGAATTTAATTTCTGGGGGTGGCAGGCTATTATTGTGGCAGCTGCCATCTCGTTGCCACTGGGGTATACCACATCCAAGGAATACGCCGAACTTGAATGGCCTATAGACCTGGCTATCGCCCTGGTCTGGGTTGCCTTCGGCTGGAACCTTATAGGTACCATGCTCAAGAGGAGGCAGCGACACCTGTATGTCGCTATCTGGTTCTATCTCGCCACTTTTGTTACTGTAGCCGTACTCCACATCTTCAACAGCCTGGAGCTTCCTGTTTCCGCGATGAAGAGTTACTCGGTTTATGCCGGCGTACAAGACGCCCTGGTACAATGGTGGTACGGCCATAATGCAGTGGCATTTTTCCTTACTACGCCTTTCCTTGGGCTGATGTATTATTTTGTTCCCAAAGCTGCCAACAGGCCAATATATTCCTACCGCCTTTCAATTGTGCATTTCTGGTCGCTTATCTTTATCTATATCTGGGCGGGGCCCCATCACCTGTTGTATTCCTCATTGCCCGACTGGGCCCAGAACCTCGGCGTGGCCTTTTCAGTGATGCTTATAGCACCTTCCTGGGGCGGGATGATCAACGGCCTGTTAACCCTGAGGGGGGCCTGGGACAAGGTGCGCACTAGTCCTGTTCTGAAATTCATGGTTGTTGCCATTACAGGCTACGGGATGGCCACCTTTGAAGGTCCTATGTTGTCCCTTAAAAACGTGAATGCAATTGCCCACTTCAGCGACTGGATCATAGCGCATGTGCATGTAGGCGCCCTTGCCTGGAACGGTTTCCTGACTTTTGGAATGGTGTACTGGCTGGTCCCTAAAATGTTCAAAACACGCTTACATTCACTGCCTATGGCAAATCTGCATTTCTGGATGGGCACCCTGGGAATCATTCTTTATGCGCTGCCCATGTATGTCGCAGGATTTACTCAGGCACTGATGTGGAAAGACTTCAACCCTGACGGTACGTTGGTATACGGCAATTTTCTGGAAACAGTTAACGAGATCATGCCCATGTACTGGATGCGAGCAATTGGCGGCAGCATGTATATCATCGGTTTTATAGTCATGCTATATAACATTGTTCAAACCGTACGCGCCGGCAGTAAGGTGGAAGACGAACTGGCCGAAGCGCCTGCCCTGGTACGGGTATCCAAAAGAAGGGTCGCAGGGGAAACCTACCACAACTGGCTGGAGCGAAGGCCCATTCAGCTGACTATCTTTGCCACTATTGCAATCCTTATAGGCGGGATCATTCAAATTGTGCCCACCATCCTTGTTAAATCGAACATCCCCACCATCAGCAGTGTAAAACCATACACTCCTCTGGAACTGGAGGGGCGCGATCTTTATATCCGTGAAGGATGCGTAGGCTGCCACTCCCAGATGGTCCGCCCTTTCAGAAGCGAGGTGGAACGTTACGGGGAATACTCCAAAGCGGGTGAGTATGTCTATGACCATCCTTTCCTCTGGGGCAGTAAGCGCACAGGCCCCGACCTGCACAGGATAGGGGGCAAGTACTCGGATAACTGGCACCTGAACCATATGTACGACCCACAGAGCACTTCTTCGGGCTCTATCATGCCAGCATACCAGTGGCTTGTAACAGACGAGCTGGACAGGAGCAATATAGAAACCAAGATGCGTACCATGGTGCAATTGGGTGTACCCTATTCTGAAGAGGAAATTGTGCAGGCGGAAAAGAATATGGCCGAGCAAGCGCTTCGGATTGAAAAAAACCTATATGCCGATCCGGATTTTGCACAAACGTATGATGCCGATAAAAAGCAGGCCCTGGAATCAGGGGAGCCTTTTGTGGAAATGCGCGACCGGGAAATCATTGCCCTGATCGCCTACCTGCAACGTCTTGGCACAGACATTAAAGTGGATCCAACCAATGAAATTATCACCGAAAAATAAAGGGACATGTTGAAATTTGTAAAAAACCATATGGAAAGTATAGAGGGAATCGCCACATATCCGATGATATCCCTGCTGATCTTCTTTGTATTCTTTAGTATCCTCTTCTGGTGGGTCTTTACGGCATCCAAAGAACATATAAGGGAAGTTAGCGAAATGCCTCTGGATGATCATCAACCTCAAAATCAAAACCAATGAAAAATTCCTCAGCCTGGTGGATAAGGATCCCGGTTTTCTTCTTTCTGATATTCGGATTGATGGAGTATTTTATTGATAGCGGAAGCCAGCCAGCCATTATTGCTTACCCCATTACCAACGTCTTCCTGCTGCTGGTGCTACTGATACTGATTGCCATAGAACTTATCCTGGCTTCCATCGAAAATGTGATGTTCAACACCCTGTCGGAAGAGGCAAAACAACGTTATCTGGCTAAAAAGGATACCCGATGGAAATGGGACTGGGCCAAAAGGGTTTATAAAAAATTGCTGGGCTCCAAACCCGTGGAGGAGGAGCACGAGATTATCCTGGACCACAACTACGACGGTATCAGGGAACTCGATAATAAACTTCCGCCCTGGTGGGTATATTTATTCTATATCACCATCATTTTCGGAATAGTGTACATGGCGCGATTCCACATTTTCGGGGGATATGACCAGCAGCTCGAATATGAGCGTGAGATTGCGGCAGCCAGGGAGGCCGTGGAAGCTTATAAAAGGACAGCCACAGATCTGGTAGACGTGAATACCGTTGAGATACTTACGGGGGATACCGATATCAAGGCGGGCGAAACCATATTTGTTTCCAATTGTGCGGTATGCCATAAGGTTGATGGTGGTGGCGGCATAGGGCCCAATCTTACAGATGATTACTGGATCCTGGGAGGCGGGATTAAAAATGTCTTTAATGCCATTTCAGAAGGTGGGCGGCCGGGCAAGGGAATGATCTCCTGGAAGACCAACCTGAAACCCAATGAAATGGCACAGGTAGCCAGCTATGTCCTGAACCTTCACGGGATTACTCCTGCCGAGCCCAAGGAACCTGAAGGCGACCTGTGGGTAGACCCCGATGCGAAGGTCGATGAAGTGGAAGTGGAACAGGTAGACAGTACCACTCTTAAAGTGATAATAGATAATACAGGTACGGAGTTCTGAGTACCCTCCGGGAAAAGACAGGCTAATGGTGAATGACGAAAATTTCAGGGATTCCATAGGAACCATCAATGAGGAAGGTAAGCGGGCGTGGGTATTTCCCAAAAAACCATCGGGGCGATTTTACGAATACAGGAAATGGGTAAGCTATGTACTGTTGGTCTTCCTGCTACTGTCGCCATTCATAAAAATAAACGGGCAGCAGTTCCTGATGTTCAATGTACTGGAACGGAGGTTTAATATTTTTGGCCTGCCATTCTGGCCTCAGGATTTTCACCTTTTTGTTATCGCCATGATCATCGGGGTGATCTTCATAGCCCTTTTCACCGTGGCTTATGGCCGGATTTTTTGCGGATGGATTTGCCCTCAGACCATCTTTATGGAGATGGTCTTCCGACGCATAGAATATTGGATCGACGGGGATCGCGGAGCACAGATACGCCTCGACAGGCAAGCTTGGAACAGTGAGAAGATAAGGAAACGTGTTTTTAAATGGACAGTATTCTTTATTATTTCCTTCCTGATCGCGAATGTTTTCCTGGCCTATCTCATTGGAGGTGACAAATTAATGGCCAATATAAGTGACGGGCCCCTGAATCACCTGAGCACGCTGATCTCCCTCCTGATCTTTACCGCAGTTTTTTACTTCGTTTTTGCCTGGTTCCGCGAACAGGTATGCATCATTGCATGCCCATATGGACGGATGCAGGGGGTCTTACTCGACAACAAATCAATAATCGTTGCCTATGACCATAAACGGGGTGAAAAAGAACAGGGTAGGAAAAAATTCAGAAAAAACGAAAACAGGGATGCCCTGGGATATGGCGATTGTATCGACTGCTTTCAATGTGTACATGTATGCCCTACCGGAATCGATATCAGGAACGGCACCCAGCTTGAATGTGTGAATTGCACGGCATGTATAGATGCCTGCGACAATATTATGGAACAGGTAAACCTTCCGAAAGGGCTTATCCGCTACGCAAGCGAGGAGAATATCGTAAAAAAGGCGAAATTCACATTTACCCCCCGCTTAAAAGGGTATACGGCCGTACTTGTAATCCTGACCGGGGTATTTGTGGGTATGCTTATGCTGAGAAACGACCTGGAGGCTAATTTTCTCCGGCTCCCCGGCCAGTTGTACGAACGAAAGGAGGGCAATATCATCAGCAATGTGTTTACCTACAAATTGCTGAACAAGACTACAACCGACATAGACGAGATACATTTTGAACTGCTTTCGCATCCTGGCAGGGTCATCCTGGTATCTAACGAAAATTTTAGTGTGCCGGGAGAGCGATTTGCGGAAGGCACCCTGTTTATTGAAATCAACAACCGCGACCTTAATGGCGACAAGGATAAACTGAGGATTGGGGTGTACAGTGGAGGAGAATTGGTGGAAACCGCAAGTGTTAGTTTCCTTGCACCAAGAAGCTATAATTAACCACGGGTTTCTGAATTGTTACAGGGCCTGTTTAAAATCAAAATAAGATGAAAATTAATTGGGGAACGGGAATTGTGATAGCCTTTGTCTTGTTTATAGGGTTTATTCTGTACTTTGTGGTTCTCGCAAGTACGGATGAAAAGGCCAACCATGACCTGGTTACTGAACATTATTACGAGAAAGAACTGGATTTCCAGAACCAGATTGACGCCACCAGAAATGCCGGCTCCCTGAAAGGCAGGATCAGGCTGCAACAGACCGCATCGGGCCTTTTAATACTCTTTCCCGGGAGCTGGGACCACAACTCAATAAAGGGAAACATTACCCTTTACAGGCCTTCAAACAGAAAATTGGATTTCGAAGTTCCGATCAGGCTAACGGATTCGCTGATGCTTGTCCCTTCCTGGCGCCTGCCTGATGGTCGTTGGGACCTTACCATAAGATGGGAAACTTCGGGAACGGAATATCTGCAAAAAGAGCGCTTTAGCTATACAAAAATGGACCGTCTCCCCGGCTCAGCCAAATCATTAAAAAGATGATCCTGCCAGGGCTTCTTCTCGGGTTTATGGGGAGTCTGCATTGCCTGGGGATGTGTGGCCCTATTGCCTTTATGTTGGCGGTAGACCGGGAAAACCACCTGAAGGGATCCATTCAGCTTGGGGCCTACCACCTCGGGCGGATAATTGCGTATACCGCCATTGGTTTACTTTTTGGTATCCTTGGCAAAGGCCTGGGGGTTTTCGGGATGCAGCAAAAATTATCCATCGCCATAGGTCTGCTAATGATCCTTGCGGTATTGCTCCCATTAAAACTTAATTTTGGAAATCGCCTCCTGCAGCCGGTATTCCGAATGGTTTCCGGAATAAAAAGCCGGTTGGGAAAAGAACTGGGAAAACGGGGCCCGGATACCTTTCTCACAATAGGTTTCCTGAACGGGCTGCTACCCTGTGGACTGGTTTATATGGCCGTTTTGGGATCCATTGCATTGGGTGACCCTATAAACGGTGCTTTGTTTATGACGGTTTTCGGAATTGGTACGATCCCTTTGATGAGCTCTGCAGCCTATCTGGGGAATTTCACAAAAGCATCGTTAAGGAAGCGTATAAAACGGTTGATCCCGGCCGTGGTGATATTTATCGGGATCCTGTTTATCCTAAGGGGCCTTGGCCTTGGTGTCCCCTATCTCTCTCCTGCTCCGGAAATACATCATGGGGGTACGGAACTGGAATGCCATCCATGATTTTTATACATTTACATCTACCCGCTGCAAGGTGTGTATTACTTAATAATTCATAAATGGCCAGGCATAACGGAAAATTTCAATTGGAAAAGGAAGAAACCAAATTCCTGAGTGGCCCCCGTTCACGTTTTAAGGAATTGTTGTTTACATTCCGGGTACAATGGAGTTTTATCCGGGGGTTCAGGAAAATGCATTTCCTCGGGCCTTGTGTCACGGTCTTCGGGTCGGCCCGTTTTAAACCGGGACACCCCTTTTATACAAAAGCTGAAGAGATCGGGGCGGCACTAAGCGGCCTTGGCTTTACCGTTATGACCGGCGGCGGCCCAGGGATCATGGAAGCTGCCAACAAAGGAGCTTTTGAGGCCGGCGGGAGTTCGGTAGGCTGCAATATCATCCTTCCCAAAGAACAGGAACCCAACCCTTACCTGCACACCTGGATTGATATCCCCTATTTTTTCGTGAGAAAGTTTCTGCTGATAAAATATTCCTATGCCTTTGTGGTAATGCCGGGCGGGATAGGTACCCTGGACGAGTTATTCGAATCCCTTACCCTTATACAGACGGGCATGATTAAGAATTTCCCTGTGGTAATCTACGGCTCTGCGTACCATAAGGAACTTTGCGATCATATAAAGCTTATGGCCCTGGAAGAAAGTATCGGTGAGGAAGATATGAAACTCCTGTTTGTTACGGATTCTGTGGATGAACTCATCACCCATATCCGCAAACATGCCATTCAGAAATTCGGCCTGGTAGACAAAGTGCACAAACCCAAATGGTGGTTCGGGGAGCGTACGGATCAGAAGGCGGTTCAGGAAACAAGGAAATAATCGTTAACGCAGTGAGACAAACAAGCGGATAATTTGCACCCTATCTTTAAATCAAGCTACACTTATTATGCAGGAAAAGGTTGGGATTACTAGGGCGGCTTGTTATAAGAGAAACTTACCCAAGTAGGGTAAAAAACGCACACCATTAAATTAATACTGAAGGCGATGATGGCAGCACGACAAGATATCAGGAACAGGGAAGATGTAAGTCGACTCGTAAACGCCTTTTACATGAAGGTCCGCATGGATGAGACTCTGGGGCCCATATTTAATGCCATTGTTACCGACTGGGAAGTGCATCTGAGCCGGTTGACGGATTTCTGGGAAGGCCAGCTCTTTCTTAATCGGACTTACCTGGGGAATCCTCTGGCCGTTCATCAGCACGTTGATTCGGTGACGGAAGGGGGTATCAGCCCCCGGCATTTTGGTCTATGGCTGAATCTGTGGTTTGAAACCCTTGATGAGCTCTACGAAGGGGAAGTGGTGGCAATAGCTAAGAACAGGGCACGGAAAATTTCGACTATGCTTTCCCTGAAAATTTTTGCATCAAGATAGAGGTACAAGGTATGAAATACGAGGTACGAAGTGAAAAATGTGCAGGGCTGCGATTTTGCCTTGAACTTTGAACATTAAATCACCGATGCTTTCTTTTTACAGTCAAAAGATATATTTTTAATTGGGGAGGGGATTGGCATTCCCCCTGACTACCCGTGTTTTAATTTTGTAACAAAGACCAGTGATCACCTTATTTAACAATGAAATAATTAATTAAAAACAGTCAACTCTGATCAGGGATGGTTAAATCTTGCACCCGGAACCCATTTATAGTAAGCAGTGGCAGTAGCAGTGGGCAGAATTACGAGTACGAGGTACGAAGTAGGTAGTTACCCTGAACCTTGAACCCCAGTTCATCTGTGTGGGCTTGCTTTTATCATCCACAAAGTAAGGGCAATAGGAAAAAGCAGGCTCATAAGCGCAAGGGTTTCAAAATAGCCATCGAAGATCCTTAAACCTGTCCACGCGGCGATCCCTTTATAAAAAATCAATATTTCCGTAGTGAAAAAACCTGTAAGGTACAGCCCCAATGCGCCAATAGGAAGCCGAAGCAGTTTAAAATGGTTTAGCAGTACAAAGAGCCACAGACTAATTACCCCCAGGAATGTCCAGTGTAAATAACCGATAATAAAATCCGGAATGCGCGCCGCCAGGCCAGCGAAAACGGGTGACACACTTAGCAGCTGCAGCAAGACCTTTACAGCCAGCAGCAAACCGGTGAGGATGATAAGCCGGCAGTTGGTTCGGGAAAACTTCCTTCTGAAATCAACCCATTGCCTGAAGAATAGTCTTCCACACATTATATATGCCAGGCATTGCAAACCAGCACCTATGCCAGCCACCAAATAGATAAACCAGCCAGGTTGCATCCAGAGAACAGACAAAAGGAAGGACAGGAGGATGGAAGTATTCAAAAGAAGGAAAAATCTCCGGAACCTATTCGCGGGAATATTGAGTTTGCCCTGTTCGGCCACATAAAACAATAAGCCCAGTAAAGCCAGCAACATCCAGCCATTATATTGAAAATGCAGGTAAAAATAGATTGCTATGTGGTACCAATCCGATGTTGGGCCAAGGGTATTCATGATCCCTCCCAGGGCCCAGGGACCTAGGCTCGAGAGTACCATATACCCCAGGGATGCCCGCAACAACCGGTAAGAATAGAAAGCTTTGAATTTCCGGGGGCTGTGCTTAATAAAAAACCAGGTAAAGGAATATGACGCAAAGAGAAATAAAGTTGAAAATATTATGGAGTAAAGGCCATATCCCTGAAACGGAAAGGTAAACAGCATCCCTAACATGCATACCTGGGTTGCAAGGAATATAAAACTGTAGTATTTGCGGACACCCGCGTCTTTCAGGAATACGGTGTAAATCAGGGTTGTTAAAGCCAGATATACCCAACCAAGCAGGGCGATATGGGAATGCGCATGTATTACGAACTTGTAAGTGAAGGGCATGGGGTACCATTGATAAGCCCGCAGAAACAACCCCAGCAGGGCGGCTATAAGGAAATAACTAAGTGCAAATTGAGCGTGTTTTCTAAGGAAATCCATAAGGGGTCTTCGCTCTTGTGTTAGGAAACATCAAAAATCTTTCTTTCCCGCATTCCGCACCAGCAGCCATACGGGGATAGCCGTCCAGCAGCAAAGCATGGTCAATGACAATAAAAATCCCCGCCCCGTGCCGAAAAAGGATTTAAATACCGCCCCCGTATAGCCCAGCAAGGCAGAAATATCCAATTTCAGAAGGATCAGTATGCGCGACAGGTCTATTGGATTCAGCATAGTAGCCACCAGCGAAAAATTATCAAGAGGATATTCCTCGAAAACGATTAATGAAAGCAGGAACAGCCCATCGTAAATCACAGCCATAAAAAGCCACAGGAGGACGGCATAGCCAAATCCCTTTATCCGGTTTTCGTGGTGAAGGGCAATATTGAAAGACAAAGCAGTAAAGATGGCTGTTAAAAACGCCCCACTGCAAATTAAAAGTGCAAAATCCCAGATCGCATCGCTCTTAAATAAACCATAGACCACAAAGGGAAAACCGAGTCCGAGTACGAGGCTAAGAGACAGGGAGCCGGCAACCCCCAGGTACTGGCCAAGAAAAATAGAAGCCCGCCTTACCGGCTGTGCCAGAAGCAGTTCGGTAAACTCCCTGGAATTATAGAAATACATGATGCCGAAAATGGTGCCTATGAGGGGAACAAGAATAGTAATGACATTCATCAGGGTGATGACGGCTTTGGCAACATCGTTGTTAAGAAAAAGCAGGACAAAGCCAAGGGCAAGGTAGAACATCAGGTACACATAACTCCAGCGGCTTCTGATCAGGTCGAAAAAGGTGTACTTTAAAATTTTAAGCATTTTCCAGGCTTGTTGCAATGGCCGCAATGGCATGTTCAAAATCGGTTTGTCCGGTGGCATCCTTCAGGGCAGTGATAGTGCCCTTAAAACAGATCCTGCCTTCCAGCAGGTAAATGATTTCTTCCGCAACCTCCTCCACGAATTGCATGATATGGGAAGTGATCAGGATAGTGGTTCCGCGCGCTTTCTCCCTGGCAATAAATTCTTTTAGCCGAATTACGGAAGCAGGATCCAGACCCGTGGTAGGTTCGTCCAGCACAAGTAACGGACTGTTAAACATCAGGGCCATTACCAGGTTGACCTTTTGTTTGGTTCCTCCGGAAAGAGTTCCCAGTTTCTTATCCAAAAAAGGCTCCAGCTTCAGAAGGGAGATAAGCTCTTCGCCCTCAGCTGGCATCCGCCGAAGGTCTTTGATCATTTCGAGTAATTCCCGGACCCTGAGATTACCAGGGAAGTTAGCTATCTGGGGAAGGTAGTTTATATGCCGGCGGTATTCCCAACGCCCCTTGATGTTGACGCCGGATACACTTATCACCCCTGCGTCCGGGATTACCATCCCAAGGAGGCATTTGATCAGCGTGGTCTTTCCGGAGCCGTTGGGACCCAGCACGGCAAAGATGCCCCCTTTTGCAACAGACAGGTTAACACCTGCCAGGACCTGGTTGGTACCGAATTTTTTATACAGGTTTTGAATCTCTATCATGGTACTTTCTTCATTAACGGGCTGGCGTCATAGAGTTTGTCGGGCGTAAAAACAGGCGAAACCTTTTCCGAAAAATCGATGATGTCCATAAAAAGGCTCCGCAAAAGCACAATAGTTTCAGGAGTCCTGTTCACAATGTAGGAAAATAGTTTTACCGGCCGGTATGGTACATCTCCGATGCCATTCTTGTCGAGGTCGTATCCTGTATAACCACTCCAGAAATTCTGCTCGAAAAGGTTGTCGTTCAAATTACTGTTATAAGAGAGGTCGAAAGAGTTGTAAAGGAAATTATTTTCTTTAAACCCGTTGGCATAACAAGCACCCCTTACCTTAATCGCCCAACCGTTCCTTATGAAGTTGTTATTGCGGTAGCTGACCCTGTTTGCCCCTTCTATACTGATCCCTGTGGTATTTTCTTCAAACACATTGCCGCTGATCTCCGAATCGTTAATTTCTTTTAGGAGGAGGCCAAAGGCAGCGGTACCCCAGTTCTTCCTAAAAGTGTTGCCGGTCATCCGGATATCTTTTGAAAACATAACTGCAACCCCGGCTCCATTATTTTCAAACAGGTTATTCTCGTAAGTGTCATTGTTGGAAAACATAAAGTGCAGCCCATATCGGATGTTGCCGATGCTTGTATTGTTTTTTATACTGATGTTGTCCGAGAATTCCAAATAAATCCCGTCGCGCACCTGCCGGATGTCGTTACCAACAACCTGCACCCCATTACAATGCCAGAGCTGTATGCCATTGCCCGAATTGAATTCTTCCCTGGCATCACCTCTTATGGTATTCCCTTTTACCAGACCATTTGAGGATTTTTGAAGATAGATCCCGAAAAACAACTTTTCAAGGATGAGGTCGGCTATTACAAAATCCGAACTTTCCACTACCCGGACCGCTGCATAATCCGTGGTATAACTACTGCCTACATTGATTATTTTAAGGCCCGACAAGCTAACATGGTCTGAGGTAACAGTGAATATTTCCCCTCTTTCCTGCCCATTGATTACAGGGTAATTGGAACCGATCAGCGTAAGAGGTTTATCTATCAACAGGTTATATTCCATATATTGACCTGACCGGATAAGCAGGGTATCATATGGGGAAGCCAGCCTGATTGCCTCGCCAATGGATTTAAGCTCGCAGGCAGGGCAGACCTCAATGGTTTCTGCCTGAAGAGACAGTAAGGAAAATAAGGCAATTATGAAGACTCCCCTGCTACGCATGAGTTTAACGGATTAATAAAAATTAGACATTTTCCCCGGTTTTCAATTATTATGCTGAGTCCCGGGCTAAGAAGAAACCTTGTTTCTGAATTTCCGAATTGCCACGCTGTCAGTAAAACTGTACATGATTAATACTTTCCAGGTAAGTTAACAGGGAGGTCCAGTTGAAGATAGCTCCCCCCTCTGTACGCTGTATTTCACCTGCTTCCCCTGCATTGCGGAAAGCCGTAAGATTAGCGCCCATAGGGCTGGGTAAAGCCTCACTTATTAAAAAGGAGGCTCGGGACGCATCAATTAGTTCTCCCGGCTTATTGTAATGGTTGCAGAGATAAAGTGCAATGTTCTCCGCACCAATTTCCACCCTGGAATTCACCATGCACTCAACCGCATCGAACTTGTACACTCTGCCCTTGTCTGTAACGATCTCCGCCCCGTGCTGCCTGTCTACTATGGTCATCCTGCAGAAATAACAGGTATCGGACCCATACTCGATCGGTTTAGGGCCCGGGTTACAGGAAATAACCAGGATAAGGCCAAGGAGGCATCCGGTTATCTTTAAGCTAATTTTCCTCATCAGTTTTTGATTTGAATCCGGTTCGTGTTTCTTTTCTCCCCAGGAAATACGCCAGGTATGCCAGAAAAATTCCGGCTGCAAGGCAATATGCCCCGGGTTGCGGATAGGAATGTGCCCGGAAGTTAAGAATATCCTTTGAACCGAAAAGAGGCGGTTGAAAGCCCATTACGGAACCATCGGGATTGGTGAATTTCATGATGGCCTTGGGGTCGAGGTTGTGCCCATAATCATGCTCCCACAGGTAAAAATCATAGATTCCCGCCGCACTCAGCAACACCATCAGGATCCCCCAATACAGGTACCATTTATAGTTTCCCTTAAATGCGATAAACAAACCAAGTACTGTGGTAATAATTATCCCGGCAGGGAAGATCTTGAATTCCGGGATGGCATCGGGTATATATTTCATCCCTACGTAATGGTTCATCAGGTTGATGTTCTTGATATCATGCGGATGCGCATCGGCAAAATCGTTAATATAGATATCCATTCCCAGAGGAATAGGGTACTGCGGTGCTTCCAGTGTGATATTCCAAAGCGGAAAAACGAATAGAAGTAAGGGGAGCAGCGTTCCGAGGAACATTAAGTATCTGGATTTTTTCATGGTGCAGATTTCAGGTAAGAAAAAAAGCGGGTGGGTTGTGTACCTCAGCCCGCTTTTTTAAAGATTCAACCCTTTATTTTTAGTTTTTATCAATCTCCCAGAGACCAGCTGAGGTCCAGGTTCGAATCGGCCGGGGATACCCTTACGTAACCCTGCATTTCCTGGTGCAGTGCAGAGCAAAAATCCGTACAGTAAAATGGCCATACGCCAACCTGCTTGGGCTCCCACACGAAGGTTTCGGTCTGCCCCGGCATAATGAGCAGCTCGGAAGTATTGGCCCCTATTATACTGATCCCGTGGGGCACGTCATAATCCTGTTCCAGGTTTGTCACGTGAAAGTATACCTTATCCCCAACTTTTATCCCTTCGATATTATCGGGGTTAAAATGACTTCGGATCATGGTCATATAAATATGTACCTCTTTTCCGTTCCTCTCAATGCGAACGTTTGCATCGGTGGTGGTGGCATACTTATGTTTGTTTTCAGTAAGGTTGTAAATCTTTTTGGAACGCTCCCGAACCAGTTCGGCCGGGATTCCCGCTGCATAGTGCGGCTCCCCTACGGTTGGAAAATCGAGCAGCAATTCCATTTTGTCTCCGGAAATATCGTACAACTGGGCAGACTGAGTTACTTCGGGGCCGGTAGGCAGATACCGGTCTTTGGTGATCTTGTTCATTGCAAGAACGTATTTGCCGTAGGGTTTTCTGGAATTCCCACCGGGGATCATCAGGTGGCCTACCGAGTAATAACATGGCTGCCTGTCTACCACATCCCAGGTACCAAGTTTCCACTTAACCACCTCAGAAGAGATAAAGAAGGTTGTGTAGCCATTGCCCTCTCCATCGAACTCGGTGTGCAAAGGCCCCAGGCCGGCCTGTTTTACGGTGCCTGCAAGCACATCCTCAAAGCTTAGGATAGGGATTCCGTAAGCCTCTCCTTCAAATTTCTCATTCTTTATGGCCTCCATCATCCTGCTGAAGGAGTGTACAGTGAGGTCGGCAGAAAGTTTGCCGTTCCCAACAATATATTCCCCGCTTGGATCAACATCACAGCCGTGGGGGGATTTGGGCGTTGGCAGGAAGTATACAAGGCCGGGAAGGCTCGAAGCATCAAGGACACGTACTTCCTTCATCATGGTGGAGGTCGCGGTATGGGTCTCCTCGTCGTACACGTTGTGGGCGTAATTGGTAGGCATAGTGGTGAACTTGCCTTCCTTGATGTATTCCTCGGCTTTCTTCCAGTTGATGGCGGCAATAAAATCCTTGTCGTTCTGGGAGGAGTTCACTTCCTTCAGGGTATTGGCCTCTTCTGTATTATAGGTAGTGAAGAACATCCAGCCATGAGACGCGCCCCTTCCAGGGTGGGCAAGGTCATAATCGAAGCCGGGCATCAGGATCTGGAAGGATAGGTCCATTTCTCCGGTTTCGGGGTGTACGCTTATAAAAGAAAGGGAGCCTTTAAAATTCCCCTTGGCTTCGGATATGGGCATATCCCTTTGGGGGATAGGCACGGAAAACCTGGTGCCGGCAATAACATACTCGGTATTTTCAGTTACAAATGCGGAACTGTGGTTCCCCGCACTGTTTGGGATTTCAATGATCTCGGTGGTTTCAAAAACGCTGAGGTCTATTTTCGCAATCCGCGGGGTATTGTTCCCGTTAATAAAAATAAATCTGCCATCGAGCTCGCCATTGGTTTGGGAAATATCGGGGTGATGCGCATCATCCCACGGAATAAAGCCATGAGAGGTATTGAGCATCGGCTTGGTTTCTTCATTATAGCCCCAGGCTTTTTCCGCGTCCTGTGAGAATACCGGAATCACTTTGAACAGTCGGCCGGATGGCAAGCCATAAACAGACAACTGCCCGCTGAATCCTCCTGAGAGAAAAGCGTAAAATTCGTCGTAGGCTCCAGGCGCTACGTAGACTTTTTCAGCTGCTCCGGAAGCAAGGGCGCCTTCGTTTCCTTTTCCTATGTCCCCGCATCCCGATAATGCGGTCGCGAGACCAAATAATACTCCTGCTACTATTGATGTGTTTTTCATTGTTTTGGATTTGTTGTTATGTTGAATTCGTGATAATCCTGTTCCAGTCATAGTAATTCCCTATTATAAGGGTTTATTGATTTTTGGTAGCTTCATCCACATTATTCGAGGGTCCTGAAATACTCCAGCACGGCCCTTGCCTGTTCTTCGGTAAGCCCCTGGTTAGCCATTGGCGATCCGTTGAATTCTATCAGCAGTTCCTTTGCCAGCGGGTCATCCTTCACCATCACTTCAGGGTTCAGGATCATGTTCATAATCCATTCGGGGCTCCTTCTATTCAGGATGCCGTCAGGTGCCGGACCAATAAACCGTTTCCCCACCCTGTGGCAGGCCAGGCACAGCTGATCATAAATCTCCTTCCCATTAGCTGCGAGTGCCTGGTCTGTTTCCGGCGCGAGGGTAACCGATTTTACAGGACCCACCCCCTTGTTATCCAGGGTTATCCGTTCGGATGGCTTTCCTGCATCCAACTCCGGGGCCTCCTGGGATTGCTCCGTGCCGGTCTTTTGCCTTTCGAGGTTGAAGCCGTCTTCTTTCTTCTCTTCTTTTCCCCCACAGCCAATAAATAAGCCGGCGATAAGGAACGTTGATATAATTGTGGATAATTTCATGTTTCATGTATTATATTGAGGATCAAAATTAGCTGAGAAGGCTTTTTTATAATATGATATTAGTCATATTGAAGACATTAATATCCTCTTATATTGTTCAATCAAATGCACATAACCCATCATGCTGTCCAATTCCTCCAAATATGCATTAAAGGCAGTTTTATACCTGGCTTTGAATTCCAGCGAAGAACACAAACTAATAGTGAAGGATTTCCACGGGAAGATCAATGTCCCGAAGGCTTACCTGGCTAAGTTGCTTCAGGACCTTTCACGCCAGAAACTCATATCCTCCAGCCGGGGGCCAAAAGGCGGTTTTTACCTGAGTGATGAGAACCGTACACAACCCCTGATGCGCTATATTGATGTTATAGACGGCCCTTCCAGCTTGAGCGCCTGCATGCTCAGCCTCGCCGATTGTAATGAAGAAAAACCCTGCCCCTTGCATGCCATTTTTCAACCCTCCCGGGCTAAGTTGATTGACAGCCTTGAAAATCTGACGGTTAACGACATTGCTCCGGACCTGTTAAAAAGCCGCAACTATTTACCGCTTTAACAAGGGCCTTATCGCTCTTTTTAAATAGGGCTTTGCCTGCTTGGTAAAAAAATGTACCTTGAACGGCCAATTATATTTTTAATCCATAATGTACTTGCAAAAATGAAAGAGCATAAATCCAGACGGGCTTTTTTAAAAAAGGCTACTTTGGGGACAGCGGCTATGGCGTCTGCGCCTTATATCCTGGCTTCTCCTTCCGGAAATCCGGTCATCCTCAGCAGGGATTACCCCCTGCTTTCCTATTCGGCCAACGATAAAGTAAACCTGGGCCTTATCGGTGCAGGAATACAGGGTATTTATGATACCCGGAACGCCTTAAAGGTGGCCGGCGTGGAACTGGTGGCCGTATGCGACCTCTATACCGGAAGGCTGGACAGGGCCAGGGAAGAATGGGGAGACCAAATTTTTACTTCGCGTGATTACCGGGAGTTACTGAACCGTAAGGATATAGACGCGGTAATCGTTGCCACCCCCGACCATTGGCACAAGACAATTACCATAGACGCCCTTAAAGCCGGCAAAGCCGTGTATTGTGAAAAACCAATGGTACAACAATTTGCGGAAGGCCATGAAATTATCCTTGCCCAAAAGCAAACAGGCGTTGTATGCCAGGTGGGCAGCCACAGCATGTCGTCATTGGGCAATGAGAAAGCCAGGGAACTCTATGCAGACGGTGCCATAGGAGAACTCGTAATGCTCGATATGTACAACGACCGCTATTCCTCCGAAGGGGCATGGCAATACCCGATCCCCCCGGATGCAAGTCCGCAGACTGTGGATTTCGACACTTTCCTGGGCCGCGCACCCAAGATTCCCTATGATGCTACCCGCTTTTTCCGCTGGAGAAATTACAGGGACTATGGAACCGGGGTGGCCGGGGATCTTTTTGTGCACGCTTTTTCCACACTGCACCATATAATTGATTCCAAAGGTCCGGTCAGGGCACAGTCGACCGGTGGCCTGAGATACTGGAAAGATGGCAGGGATGTCCCCGACGTTACCATTACCCTTTACGACTATCCGGAAAGCAAAACCCATCCGGCGTTTAACGCTTCCTTCCGCATTAATTTTATTGCCGGCTCGGGCGGTGGCGGCGGATTCCGTCTTATTGGCACTGAAGGATCCATGGAAGTTGGTAACAATTCGGTACGGTTGGTTCGCTCCAAACTCGATATGATTCCGGGGGGCTATTCTATGGTGGCCTATACCAAAGCCACTCAGGAAAAAATCCTGGAATCCTATGCAAAGAAAGATCTTGTGAGCAGGGAGGCGCTGCTTAATTTAGGGGAAACCGTATTTGAAGCTCCCAGGGATTACCAGGGCGCCCATTATGACCACCTGCGTAATTTTATTGAATCCGTTAGGGGGAACAGGGAGGTTGTACAGGATCCAACCTTCGGGCTCCGGGCAGCTGGGGCTGCACTTCTTGCCAATGAGAGCTACTACCAGGGCAAAGCCGTTAATTGGGATCCTGAAACAATGAACCTCATTTAAGCAGTCGCCATGATTAAATGTGTACTTTGCTTTTTGGGTATTATAGGGCTTTTGGGCCCTGTCTGTGCCCAGGAAAAGCCATTGAATATTGTTGTTTTTGGCGCCCACCCCGATGATTGCGACCTCGACGCGGGTGGCACCGCCCTGTTGTTTTCCACAATGGGACACAGGGTGAAATTCGTTTCCCTGACTAACGGAGACGTGGGCCATTATTCACATGGTAGGGAAGAACTTGAAGCAATCCGTCGCAAAGAAGCCGCAGAAGCAGGAAAACGCTTTGGGGTTACTTATACGGTGCTCGACAACCATGACGGGGAGTTGCTCCCCACTCTGGAAAACAGGATTCAGGTGATCCGGGAGATCCGCGATTGGAATGCGGATATTGTGATCGCCCCCAGGCCCAACGACTATCATCCGGACCATCGCTATACCGGGGTGCTGGTGCAGGATGCCGCTTATATGGTAATTGTTCCCGGCCTCGCCCCCGAATCTCCACCCCTGGAGAAAAACCCTGTGTTCCTGTATTCTGCTGACCATTTTCAAAAGCCCGAACCATTTGACCCGCAGATAGCTATCGATATAAGCTCTGTTTTCGACAAAAAAATATATGCATTGGCAGCCCATGAATCGCAGTTCTTCGATTGGCTTCCCTGGACTGCAGGAAAACTGAACGAGGTACCCGCCGGGGAAGAAGAGCGGCTGGCGTACCTGGCCAAATGGCGCCCTGCAAACCCCGATACCGCCACCCTTAAAAGCCTGGAAAAATGGTATGGCCCTGAAGGCAGGAAAGTAATGCATGCCGAGGCCTTTGAGATATGCGAATACGGGAAACAACCTTCCGAGGAGGAAATAAGGCGATTATTCCCTATGCTTAATCCCTGAAAGGGTTTAAGGCTGATGGGAAAACTTTATAATTTGAAAGTGATTACCGGGATTGTGGAATGGTTTGCAATATCTTCTCCAATGCTTCCCATAAAGAAATGCGATAGTCCTTTCCTGCCATGCGTAGGTATCCCGATGACGTCTGCATTGATACTTTCACTATAGTTTAGTACACCCCGCTCCACGCTGTAGTCATTGTAAATTTCCACTTCCATTCCCGAACCGGCCTCCTGTTGGAATTCGGCGACCCGTTTATGAATATCCTGGTTGCTGAGGAATTCGTCGCCGGGGGTGTTTATATAAACCAGGTGAAAACGCGCATTGAGTTTCTTGGCAAAATCCTGCGCCCTTTTAAAGGCTGGTATATTCTCCTTCTGGAAATCGTTGGCAAAGACAAAATCTGAAACTTTGAAATCACTTATATCATCTTTAATCACCAATACCGGGATGTCTGAATGGCGGACTACCTTCTCGGCATTAGATCCTACAAAGATCTCCTTCAGTCCGTCGGTGCCGTGCGAGCCCATAATTACCAAATCGGCGTTGTGTTTCTCTGCTATTTCGTTCACCTCTCCAAAAACTTTAAAATGTTTTATTATAGGGGTGACCTTTATGCCCTCAAGATAGGGTTTGGCCAGAAATTCCGTCATCCGCTTCTCCGCCAGTTTGAGAAGAAATACAGTATGCTCCTGATAAAAACCTTCGGTTGAAGATATGATAGCCTGGTTCAGTTCAAGCATATGAAGGACCAGGATTTCCGAACCGTGTCTTTTTGCCAGGGAGCCGGCCACCTTTAAGGCATAGGAAGCCTGTTCTGAAAAGTCTATAGGCACTATTATTTTTTTCATCTTATTGGCATTTATTTAAATCGTCATTGAAAATAACCTTTTTTCGGGAGTTTTCCTATGTAGATGGAGATCAAAGGCCATACAGACATTCCGTATAAAAGGCTGACCTTTGTCTGTAACGCTTAGCCTGGTCCCCTCTAATTTTACCAGGCCGTCCGATACCATTTCATCAAGCATACCCAAAACAGTATCCAGTTGGGGGAAATTTGTTTCGGCTTTTTCCCAGGAGGTCTCGAAACGGCACATTAGGTTCAGGATATGCCTGCGGATGATATGGTCTTCTTTGTCTAGAATATGCCCCCGGTATATGGGAATGATATTGTTTGCCACCAGGTGCTGGTATTCCTCCAATTGCTTTACATTCTGTGCGAAGCCATACCAACTGTCGCTGATGCTGGAAACTCCGAGGCCAATCATGACCTGAGTCTTAGTGGCCGTATATCCCATAAAATTCCTGTGGAGCTGCCCGGATTCCATGGCACGAAAGAGTGAATCACTTTCCAATGCGAAGTGGTCCATGCCAATCTCCGCATAACCGGCCGCTGCAAGCAGGGCCTTACCATATTCATACTGCTGGCGTTTCTCTTCAGCAGCCGGCAGGTCAGAATCCTTGTAACCTCTTTGACCATTGCCTTTTAGCCAGGGAACGTGGGCATAACTGTAAAAGGCGATCCTGTCCGGCATCAGGAGGCTGGTCCGGGCCACAGTTTCCTCAATATGCTCCAGGCGCTGGTGGGGCAGGCCAAAAATAAGGTCGTGCCCTATAGAAGTAAAGCCAATATCTCTGGCCCAGCCGGTTACCTCTGCCACCCTTTCAAAAGGCTGTATCCTGTTGATGGTTTTCTGCACATGCAGGTTATAATCCTGCACCCCGTAGCTGACACGCCTGAACCCCAACTCATACAAAGCCAGCAGATGCTCCCTGGCGGTGTTGTTGGGATGTCCTTCGAAGCTGCATTCGAGTTCAGGAGACCTGTCGGCTCCCCGGAAGATCCCCTCAATAAGCATCCGGAGGTTTGCAGGGGAGAAGAAGGTAGGGGTTCCACCGCCAAGGTGCAATTCTTTAATGACAGGCCTGTCGCCCAGCAATTCCCTGTAGAGCTGCCATTCCTTCAGGACCGAACGGATATAGGGTTCTTCCACTTCGTGCCTTTTGGTGATGCGCTTATGGCAACCGCAAAAAGTACACATATTTTCACAGAAAGGAAGGTGGATATAAAGGCTGATACCCTCAGCGCTATTTGTTTCCCCGAAACTTCTTGTTAGGCCTTCCTTGTACTCCCTGCCCGAGAATGTATCAACATTCCAAAAAGGAACTGTGGGATAGCTGGTATAACGCGGGCCCGGGATATTGTATTTCTGGACTAAACTGCACATAGAACTGATTTGTCCTTACAAAAGTAGGCAGGAAGCCAGGCCCTGTCTATGATATAAATCAGCCCGGATATCGCGGTCTTTGGAACAGCTGTGATGTTATTTGTTAACAGGGCTCCCGGAGCCAGTTACAGGGCCTGCGATCTACCCACATCCCCCGCGGTGAAGTCAGGAAAATCCTGAGGATCGCCATTATGGGCTTCTTCTGTAGTTCATTTCGTTTTCCGGCCATTGCCGATATGATTAATTTATTAAAATCCGCCTTACATCGCCCTCATTCTTTTATAAAAACTTATTTTTGCCGCCGAAACACCCGCTTATGATACTATTGTTAATGGCAGCCGGAAAGGGCAGCCGATACGGAAAATTGAAACAATTCGACGGCCTGGGGCCCAGGGAAGAATTCCTGATGGAATTCAGTATGTACGATGCAATTGAAAATGGCTTCGACCACATTGTGGTAATAACCCAAAAAGATAATGTTGATTTCCTATACGATTACCTGAAGCCAAGGCTGCCGGGAAATATAAAGCTGGATGTCATCCCCCAGGAACTGACAGACCTGCCTGAGGACATTTCCTTTTCCGGGGAACGGAAAAAACCGTGGGGTACCGCCCATGCGGTATGGACGGCCCGCCATGTAATAGACGGCCCTTTTGCAGTTATCAACGCGGATGATTATTATGGGAAAGCAGCCTACACCCATGCAGCTGCCTTCATAAGGGACCCCCACAATGACAGGCAATTCGGATTGGTAGCCTATACCCTCAATGACACCCTTTCCCCTCATGGAACAGTATCCAGGGGCGTTTGCAAACAGGATGGCGACCGGCTGATCTCGGTTGAGGAACGAACTAAACTGGAACGGCAGGCCAGCCTGGTAAAAGACTTTGATACCGGCCTGGAATTCAGTGGCTCGGAATTGGTAAGCATGAATTTCTGGGTGTGCAGGCCAAGCCTGTTTCCGCAGGTAGAACAAGACCTCAGAGCTTTTATTGGAAAAGGTGAAAATGTGGAAACGGGCGAAGTTTACCTGCCGTTTGTAATTCAGGGGATGCTTCAAAACAACAGGGCTGATGTAAGGGTAATTCCGGCCGAAAGCCGGTGGTTCGGTGTGACCTATGCCGACGATAAGGAAAAGGCCATGGCTGAGCTGCTGGAAATGACGGAATCCGGCCAATACCGCAGTCCGCTTTGGCCTGAAGGTAATTAATACCAGGCAGATGGACGGAAAGCAGGTAGCCGGGCTCCCGGAATATTTCCAACTCCCGGGAAAAGATTACGTTCTTCGTGAACTCCGCCAGGGGTTAATCCACAACACCTATTTACTGCTGAATCAAGGGGTTCCGGAATTTATCCTTCAGCAAATCAATACCCATGTCTTTCCGGATGTTCAGGCTCTGATGGGAAACCTCTCCCGCGCCCTTACCTATCTCTCTGCAGAAGATTATGAACATATCGAAGTTATTAAAACCAAAGAGGGCGACCTTTATTTGGATACGGGCGATGACGGATACTGGCGGGTCCTGAGCTATGTCGCCGGAAGCATTACCTACAATACAACCTCCAACCCCGGTATTGCATATGAAGCGGGACGGGTAATCTGTCGATTCCACAGCCTTTTAAAAGAAGCCCGGGTAGATGGTTTTATGCAGGTCATTCCGGGGTTTCACGATCTTGAATTGCGGAAAACGCAATACCTGCATGCCCTGGAAAATGCATCTGAAGTGAGGAAATCCCAGGCGCAGCATGCATTATCCATCGCCGGTAACTTTATGGAATATCCGTTTCCTTCTGATATACATGCCTTGCCCTCCAGGATCTGCCACAACGATACCAAACTGAACAATATCCTTTTCTCCGAAAAAGATGAAAAAGCCCTTTGCCTAATTGACCTGGACACTATCATGCCAGGGAGTTTCCTTTACGATTTCGGGGATGCGGTGCGGACTATTGTAAATACCGCGCCGGAAGACGAACGCATCCTGGAGGAAATCAGGTTTTCCAGGCGGCTTTTTGTGGCCTTTGTTGAAGGCATGGCCTGCGAACCGGCTTTATTGAAGGAGGAAGAGGTTAATCAACTGCCTTATGGGGCCATTTATATGCCGCTACTCCACGGCCTGAGAGCCCTGACCGACTTCCTCAGCGGCGATATTTACTACCAGGTAGCCCATGAAATGCAGAACCTCGACCGAAGTATGAGCCTTCTGACATTTGCCCTGAAGGCGTCAGAACAGCTGGATTTTATGCAAGAGGTTGTTCAGAAAAAGTTGGGCACAGGCTCCAATTAAGTCATCAGGATCCGGCGAGCCAGGCTTTCAGCGCCAGGTATACCCCGTTGCTCCAGCCAAAACCGTCCTGAACAGGATACTCCCCTCCCCCTGCTTCCAGGGTCAGGTCTTCAACATTGTACTTTTCCACAAACTTGCCACTATTTGCATACACCCTTTCGTTAATGGCCACCCAGCGCTCCGCTATGGTCCTTGCAAGCGTTTTATGTCCGTAACGCTCCAGGCCTTTAATTGTCATCCATTGCAGTGGTGCCCAACCGTTTGGGGCATCCCATTGCTGTCCTGTATTGTTAATGGTGGTTACCACACCACCTGGCTTCAGTAAATGCTCCTGTACGTATACTGCCACCTTATCGGCCTGCTCCTGCCCTGCCATCCCGAAATACAGCGGGAACACCATGGCCAGCGATTTAGCCGGGGTAGGTTTCCGGTCCACCCAGTTATAATCCAGGTATACCCCTTCGGCATCACTCCAGCTATATTCATTCACGAAATCCCTGCGCACGGCCATCTGGGTTCTAAGAGCCGCCACAAAAGCCGTATCTTCCGCATAACACTTTATCAATACTTCTTCCAGGCCATAGAGCAGGGCATTTAAGTCTACCGGGATGATATCTGTGGTTTCTATGGTTTCCAGGGTTGCCCCATCCTCAAACCAGCGCGAGCTGAAGTCCCAGCCCGATTCTGCGCCTGAGCGCAGGTCGCTGTACATTTTTGTGCCCCCATTCAGGGCTTCCACCTGCCGGAAATCCTCCCTGTAGGATTCCTGTCTCGGTGTTTCGCCAGTGTCGAAATAACGGTTCATGATCCCCAAAGGCGTACCGACGCAATGGAGAACAGGCCCGTCCTTAAGGTCGTTGCCCATCATCCAGAACCCGTACTCCTTACGAAGCGCTTCCCTGTATTTTGTGTAAACGCCTTCACCCTGTTCTTCCGCCAGCAAGGCTACCATCTGGGCAAAAAAAGGTGGCTGGGAACGCGTAATGTAATAAGAGCGGTTACCATTGGGAATATGCCCTACCCGGTTTATCAGGTAGGCGAAATTATCAAGCATATTTTCAATAAGGCCAAACTCCCCGCTTTCGGCCAGGCCGAGCATGGTAAAATAGCTGTCCCAGTAGTAAACCTCCCGGAATCTGCCTCCGGGCACTATATATGGCTCCGGGAGAGGGATTAGGGAACTGCCGCCAACATGGCTGTCGGACGTGCGTTCTAATTCGGGCCAGAGTGCCTTAACGTGTTCTGCTGCCGACCGGTCCGGGTCCGATTTAAAACCAGAGCCCGCAGGGGGCGGGGGTGCGAAATGTTCAAGCACAAAATTTTTCAGATCAAACCCGGGGCTGCCTTTTAAACGGGCATAGCGGGCAGTAATGGTATCATATGGAAATCTGGTGGTGCAATCCACAAAGGTTTTACTGTCTTCGAAGATTCCGGCAAGCTGCACCTCCGCAAAAAGTTCGCCCAGGAGTTGGTCTGGGGTCCTGATCTCCGCCGGTTCGGCAACGGGGGAACGAAGCGTTTGCGATTCGGCTTGTGGTTTTTCTGCTTCGTTTTTACAGGCTGAAAGCAGGATAAGGATAGTTAGGAAGAATGCGCGCATTGACGTTGAATTTGGTTTGTTTGTTCCAACCAAAATAGCACATTTAAACTTAATGTCCGTGTGAATTCATCAGCTGAATGCCTGAAGTCCTGTAATGTCGGCCCCGGTAATCAGCAAGTGGATATCGTGAGTGCCTTCATAAGTGATTACACTTTCGAGATTCATCATATGCCGCATAATGCTGTACTCTCCTGTAATCCCCATGCCACCCAGTACCTGCCGGGCCTCACGGGCAATATTGATTGCCATTTCCACATTATTGCGCTTGGCCATTGAGATTTGGGCTGTACTTGCCTTCCCGGCATTTTTAAGCTGTCCGAGCCGGAAAGCCATCAGCTGCGCCTTGGTAATTTCCGTGATCATCTCTGCCAACTTCTTTTGCTGTAACTGGGTCGCGGCAATGGGTTTCCCAAATTGTACCCTTTCCTTGGCATAGCGGAGTGCTGTGTCATAACAGTCCATAGCCGCGCCAATAGCTCCCCAGGCTATACCATAGCGCGCGGAATCCAGGCAACCCAGGGGGGCGCCCAAACCGCTTTTCCCCGGCAAAAGGTTTGCCTTGGGGACTTTTACATTATCGAAAATAAGCTCGCCGGTGGCAGAAGCCCTGAGCGACCATTTATTATGGGTTTCCGGAGTTGTAAAGCCTTCCATACCCCTCTCCACGATCAACCCGTGAATCCTGCCATCTTCATCCTTGGCCCAGACCACGGCAATGTCTGCAAAGGGTGCGTTGGAGATCCATAGCTTGGCACCATTAAGCAATAAGTAATCCCCTTTGTCTTTAAAATTAGTTACCAATCCGCCTGGATTGGATCCGAAATCGGGCTCTGTAAGCCCGAAGCAACCCATCATTTCCCCTGTGGCCAGCTTCGGCAGGTATTTTTTACGCTGTTCTTCCGTTCCATAGGTATATATAGGATACATTACCAGGGAAGATTGTACGGAAGCCGTTGAACGGATACCACTGTCGCCCCGTTCGATTTCCTGCATGATGAGACCATAACTGATATGGTCGAGCCCCGCCCCGCCGTATTCCTGAGGAATGTAAGGCCCGAATGCCCCTATTTCGGATAGGCCGTCAAGAATCTCGTTTGGGAATTCCGCTTTTTGTGCGTATTCTTCAATTATAGGTGATACCGCCCGCTTCACCCACTGCCGGGTGGCATCGCGCACCAGTTTGTGTTCTTCGGAAAGCAATTCATCCAAATTGTAATAATCAGGTGCTTCGAATAGGTCGGGCTTCATAATTTAAAAAATTTTGCCAAAGGTAATTAATATAACATTACCTAACTTCTGTGTTATATTTTGAAATATCCGTTTTTTCCGGATCAGGAATTAAGATAATGCGCAAGCAAGCGGTGAAAGTGATGTACCCCGGTTTCCCGGCTGGGGGAAAAACGGCCTGTTGAATAAAAGTCGGATTGCAGTCCCCGCTGTACCCCTTGTACCACTACCTCGTCTTCCATCTCAACTTTGTCCAGACCGGCACCTGCCCCTGTCCCCAGCTGCGAACGGTCATACACATATGAAATGAAACGTATACGGGTCTCCCCCATATTTACGGGGGTGACAATATTAAGGGACAAACCCCATGGATAAAAATTAAACATCAGGTTAGGGAAAATCCAAAAGTAATAAGCGGCTATTCTTTTACCGTGGTCTATATGATCTGCCGGCAGTTGGAAGACTGATTCGGCCTGAGATCCCGCATACCCGATCTGCAGGCTTCCGTGATCGAAGAGCAGCGTGTCGTATTTACCATAATCCAAAACGGCATCGAGGTCTTTGTGGACAAAAGGGATGTGAAAACCTTCAAGGTAATTGTCGCAATATAGCGCCCAATGGGCCTTTACGCTGTAAGTCCTGGACCGGTCGGGGTCTATTGAAAAATCATGCAAAGGCAGAAAACCCACCCGTTCTTCCATAACCTGGGCTACGTCTTCGAATTGAAATGCGGGAACCAGGGAGGTAAAATTCATAGGGCCCCAGTGATAAAGTGGAAAGCGGGGCAGGTTATCACAGGCGGTGGGAAAACCTTCGGCCTCCCCGAACTCCGGCATAAATTCAAAGGTGCCGTCCGCTGCAAATCGCCTGCCATGATAGCCGCAGATCATTTTTTTTGCACTCCTGCCCTCTACCAGTAAGTTCCCCCGGTGCGTGCAAACGTTGCTGAGGCAGTATAGATTGTCCTTATCCCTGCTTAACAGTAAGGGAGCTCTAAGGTAACCGTCCAGCAGGTGGAATGCCACGCTCTTTTCCTGCCCCCGGGGCAGGTCTTCCGGGTCTATATATTGCCAGGACTTTTGGAATACCTTCTCCTCCATGTCTCTGAAAATTTCCGGGTTTCTGTAAAGGGAAGCGGGAAGGGTGCTGGCTTTTCTAATATCCGGGTCGACATAAAATTTCTGAGCCATTGCCATTATAATTTGTACTTTAACCCGAAGCTGCAACTCAAATGTACATAAATATTCCTGAAGTTATTCCAGGTCCGGGCTGCTATGTCAGGTAAAGGCGAAGCAAGGAAATTAGGGCTTTGGATGAGTACTTCCCTGGTGGTTGGCAATATGATTGGAGCAGGAATTTTCCTGATCCCGGCCGCACTCGCGGCTTTTGGAGGGATCGGGATTCTGGGCTGGATGGCCTCGGCATTAGGGGCCCTGTTGCTGGCCAGGGTTTTTAGTGTCCTCAGTACCAAAGTAAAGGAGAAAGACGGCGGTCCGTACGCCTATACCCAGGTAGCATTCGGTGATTTTATGGGCTTCCTGATCGCCTGGGGTTACTGGATCTCCATTTGGGTGAGCAATGCCGCCATTGCCATTGCCTTCGTAAGCGCGATGAGTGTATTTTTTCCGGTACTCGGAGAAAGTCCGGGTTGGGCTGTGGCAACAGGGATGGCTGCAATCTGGCTCCTGAGCTGGATTAATTCACTTGGCGTCCGCTCTTCCGGAAGGCTCCAGCTTATGACTACACTTCTAAAAGTACTGCCGATTATAATGATCATTTTTGGGGGGTTCTTTTTCTTTGACGCCTCCAATTTTATTCCTTTCAATGCAAGCGAAGAAACCCCTTTCGCCGCCATTGCCATCACCGGTACCATGACGCTATATGCCTTTCTTGGCGTTGAAAGCGCAACCATACCGGCAGGGAATATCAGGGATCCCGAAAAAACCATCGCCCGCGCCACGCTTATGGGTACGGGATTTACCACCCTGTTGTACATCCTGAGTACTGTGGTGATTATGGGGATGATTCCCATGGCCGAACTGGCAAAATCGCCGGCACCTTTTGCCGATGCAATGGGGATCATGACCGGAAACTGGGGCAGCAAACTTGTTGCTGCAGGCGCTGCCATCAGCGCCTTCGGCGCCCTGAACGGCTGGACGCTCATCCTGGGGCAGGTACCAATGGCTACTGCTAAAGACAGACTTTTCCCTCCTGTTTTTAAACGGATCAACCGGCATGGAGTGCCGGCGACAGGAATTTTCATAGGGAGCGCACTGGCATCCCTGGTGATGCTGATGAATTACACCGACGGCCTGGTAGCGCAATTCCGCTTCATTATTCTGCTGACAACCTTTTGCATGCTTGTTCCTTACCTCTTTACCGCGGCGGCATACTTAACGATAATGACCCGGGAAAAAATTTCCCCAAAAGCGGGAGTTACCGTCCTGCTTATCGGCAGCGCCACCTTTCTCTATTCGTTGTGGGGAATGTATGGGGCCGGCGAAACCTCTATTGCCTGGGGCTTTATGCTGCTCATGGCAGGGGTGCCTTTTTACGTTTGGATGTTATGGCGAAACAAGCGCGGCATCAAGCCCGGGAATTCAGCTTAACGATTACATTTTAAGGTAAAATTCTTTGGTAAGGGCGATATATTCCTCACTGTACTGATGCCGTTGAAGTTCTATGACAAGGCATTCTCTTTTGAGTTTTGCCGGTGCATCCCTCCTGAACTCCAGCAAACAACGTTTTATCCTGGAAGCAGGCTGCCCGCGTATCTGGCAGATCCGGTGCAGGTGCAAGCCGCCTTCCAAAGCCAGTCCGGTAAAAACGGATACTTCCCTGGCAGGGAGTATGAGGGAGAAAGTCCCTTCTTCTGTCAGCAGAATGTTTACACCACGAAGTATAATTCCGAATGGCAGGAAATGTTGCTGCCTGGCCCGTTCCCTGGCACCGGAAAGCGGGCTGCTTATTTCACCATAAAATGGAGGGTTGGTTACGATAAGGTCGTAACGTTCTTCGGCTTCTTCCAAAAATTCCTCAAGGCCCGAGTGATAGCAAAAAACCCGGTCTGCCCAGGGTGAAGCTTCAAAGTTATCCACACACTGTTCAAAGGCCATGGCGTCCGGTTCAATAGCGTCAATAATTCCCGCCGTCGTGCGCTGGGCGAGCATCAGTGAGATGAGGCCGGTGCCAGCCCCAATATCGAGAACAGCAGTGGGTGATGTGCCGGCCCATGCTCCCAGCAATACCCCGTCTGTGCCCACTTTCATGGCACATCGATCCTGGCGGATACTGAACTGTTTAAATCTGAAAACCTGTTCCATTGTTCGGATTTAGAGCCACTTGTCATTCATGATTTACGGCAGTCTAAAATACACCAATGTTGAGATACCCTAAGCCCTTTTAGGCACATGTACTTCCGAAAAATGCTGAAATTCTTTATTAAGCTGCTCATTAACAAAATATTAAGAATTTCCATTTTAAGATTCGGTTAACGAATTGTACCTTATAAGGGCTAACGAAAAAGAAAATTATTATGGAATCACAAAAACGATTGCCCAGGGCATTTCTATGCCTTCTTTGCATCCTCTTTCTAAGTGGATGTTCAAGTGACGACAATGGTCCCGATCCTATGGAGCCGGTGCCCGACCCCAATACGGGTGACACCAGGACCTATGCGTTGACTGCTGTTGGTGATTCGGAAATATCCGGAACCGCCACTTTTATCGAAAACAGCGATAATTCCGTTACCATTGAACTGGAATTGCAGAATACCGCCCCGGGAGGGCAGCATCCGGCCCATATCCATTTCAATACCGTGGTTGAAGGCGGGGGTATTGCGATTACGCTTGGTATGGTTGACGGCAGTACAGGGGAAAGCAGCATCGACATTACTTCACAGGACGATGGGACCCCAATCACCTATGCCCAGTTATTGGAATTCGACGGGTATATCAATGTACACCAGAGTACGGATGACCTTGGCACTTTGCTGACGCAGGGCGATATCGGTCAGAACGAACTTACCGGCACTTCCAAAACCTATGTACTTGGCCCTGTGGCTAATCCTGACATCAACGGCATTGCGACCTTTGAAGAACGCGTAAATGGGGAGGCGCTGGCTACCATACAATTGGTCAATACCCCCGCTGGCGGAACCCACCCCACCCATATTCACAATAACACTGCAGTGGAAGGGGGAGGTATTACCTTTACGTTCAATCCTATCGACGGGGATACCGGTAGCAGCCAGACCAATGTGGCGGCCCTGGACGACGAAACCCCTTTTGGCTATGACGAGGTCCTGGAAATTGACGGCTATATTAACGTACACCTGAGTGCGGAGGAGCTCGGCATCCTGCTAGCCCAGGGCGATATCGGCCAGAACGAATTTACCGGTACTTCCAAAACTTATGTTTTGGGACCAGTATCGGACCCGGCAATCAGCGGGACCGCAACTTTTGAAGAACGGTTGAACGGGGAAGCCCTGGCTACTATTCAACTAAACAATACCCCGGCCGGGGGAAGCCATCCCAGCCATATCCACAACAATACAGCTGCCGAAGGCGGGGGCATTGCCTTTTCCTTCAATCCTGTTAACGGGGATACCGGCAGCAGCCAGACCAATGTGGCGGCCCTGGACGACGAAACACCTTTTGGGTATAACGATGTCCTGGAAGCAGACGGATATATCAACGTACACCTGAGCAATGAGGACCTTGGTACCCTGCTTGCACAGGCCGACATCGGTCAGAACGAACTAACAGGGATTTTTACGGAATACCCGCTTGCAAGTGTTTCGGATCCCGATATAGAGGGTTCCGCCACTTTTTTTGAGCGCCTGAATGGCGAAGCCCTTGCAATAATTGAGCTGGTAAATACCACGGCAGGGCTTACACATCCGGCGCATATTCACAATAATTCAGCCGCTGAAGGCGGGGATATCGCCTTTACCTTTATTCCGGTAAGCGGAGATAATGGCACCAGTCATACCAATGTTGCCGCGCTCGATGACGCCACCCCATTTGGTTATGATGAAGTCCTGACTTTTGACGGATATATCAACGTTCACCTCAGCGATGCCGAGCTGGGCACCCTGCTGGCCCAGGGCGATATCGGCAGCAATATTGATCCGCCCGACGGGGAGGTACTTAACTTCGACGTAACAAGCAACGGCCTGGTGTCCTACGTATTTAACGGAAACGGGTTCAATAATGAGGAAAATCCTGACTTGACCCTGGTACGGGGCCAAACCTATACGTTTACTGTAAACGCGTCCGGCCATCCCTTTTTTATAAAATCCGTTCAGGGAAATTCCAATGCCAATGCCTACAATAATGGTGTTACCAACAATGGTACGCAAGCAGGCACCATAACTTTTGAAGTACCAATGGACGCCCCAGGCACCCTATATTACAATTGCCAGTTCCATGAAATAATGACAGGGCGAATAACCATAACCAATTGATCGCCCGCATACTTAAAATAGATAACCCGCCTGTGAGTCCGCAGGCGGGTATTATTTTCAGGAGTTTCAAATTAGGCTTAAGGTATGTCCCCTGCCGGCCTTTGTTCCGTACCTCCGGCCCCGGTAAGCGCGTCGCCAAGCCGGGAACGCATGGCGTTGGCAAGATTTTCTATCCGCTCCACAATTTCCGGATAGGCCCCGGCTACATTCCTGGTTTCACCCTTATCAGACACTACATCATAGAGGGCTATTTCACTTAGGGTTACATAACGGTATTCCCCGGGAATGCCGTCTTTCCCGGTCAGCTGTCCGTCCATTGTGCGGTAGGTATGCGGGAAATAGAGCTTCCACCTTCCATAGCGGACCGCATGCAGTTCATTTACCCCGGAGTAGAAGAAATAGGCTTCCTGCGGGCTTTTAGATACTTCCCCTGTTAGCAGTTGCCATGCACTTTTCCCATCTATGGTTCTTTTTGGCAATTCACTGGCTGTGGCTTCCGCGATGGTAGGCAGCAGGTCTATAGACATCAGGGGGTCATCAATAGTCCTCCCCCCTTCAAGGGCTTCAGGATACCTGATTATAAATGGCTCCCTGTGTCCTCCTTCCCAGGCGGTTCCCTTTCCTTCCCGGAAAGGGAAGGCGTTCCCGGCATGGTTGCCATAAACTTCCCATGGCCCATTATCCGAAGTAAAGATCACTATGGTTGTGCGGTCTATTCCATTATCCTTTAATGCCTGCATGATCTCCCCCACAGACCAGTCGATCTCCATAATTACATCACCATACAGGCCCGCTTCCGATTTTCCCCGGAACTTATCTGAGACAAACAGGGGGACATGTGGTTGCGGATGGGCTACATACAGGAAAAATGGCCCGCCTTTATTGCGATTGATAAAGTCCACGCTTCTTTCGGTGATCTGCGTGGTAAGCAGGGTCTGGTCTGTAAGTGTATCGATCACAGCCCTGTTCTCATAAAGGGGCAGGGGTCCGAAATTAAAGCCATCGCCTTGTTGGGGGTGCAACGGCCACATATCATTCGAATAGGGGATTCCGAAAAATTCGTCGAACCCCTGGTTCAGGGGCATAAACTCCGGCCGGTCGCCAAGATGCCATTTTCCGTAAATTGCGGTAGCATATCCCCGGGCCTTCAACATGTCGGCCATGGAGGTTTCCCCCGGATTTAACCCGATTCTGCTATCGGGCATCAGGGCGTTATGAATGCCGATGCGATTGGGGTAACAGCCCGTTAGAATGGCTGCCCTGGAAGCTGAACATATGGCCTGGGCCACATAAAAGCTACTGAGCAGAACGCCTTCTTCCGCCATTTTATCCAGGTTTGGTGTACCGATATCCGGGGCGCCAAAGACACCAACATCCCTGTACCCCTGATCATCGGTAAAAATCAATACCACATTGGGGCCCTCAGAAGGTTCGGGTTTTAACCGTTCTCCCAGCGACATACAGGCCGACATGAGAAGGCAGAGTAATAAAGTCAGGCTGTTGCGCATCCTATGTTGATCAATCGCTTTTGCGGAGAAACTATCTTTTCAGGATAGCTTCAATGCTTTGCAAAAGGTAATGAATTTGATGAATTAATCTCCCGAAAAATTGTTGGTCTTTATACTAATCTGTCATTTTCGCAACGTATTCGATCACTATCGGAAAAAAATTGTACAGCTCCATGAATCGCATTAATTTTCATTGGCTTATAAGGCCCCTGAATACAAATAAGACCAACAGATGATTGTAAACCGCAAGGCTTCTTTAAAAATAAATTCTTTTATAGGATGGTATCCGCCGGCAATTTGCAGTTTTTTCCTTTTGTTCAACATGCTATCCTGTGCACCTGAATCGAGGGAAATTCATCCCGTTGACAGGGTTATCGGTTCGATGACCGACAGCCTGCCTCAAATCGCCCTCCCCGGGGATGCCGACCCGAAAAACGAAAACTGGAAAGGCATAGACCTGGCACCGAAACCTCCGGTGAGACCTTTATATCCGGAAGAACAGGCCGCAAAGTTCCTGTTGCCCCCGGGTTATTCTATTGAACCTGTCTTAACGGAGCCGCAGATTGAGCAACCCGGGGCCATAGCCTTCGATGGAAACGGGCGAATGTATGTTCTGGAATTAAGGACCTATATGCTTACCGCCGACTCTGACGGTACCCTTGACCCCATAAGCCGAATTTCACGATGGGAGGATAAGGATAAGGACGGGATTTACGAAACCGGAACAACCTTCGTAGACAATCTGATTTTCCCGCGATTTGTTCTGCCGTACGGAAAGGACTGTATCCTTACTATGGAAACGGATGCCGACAATGTGTACAAGTATACCGATACAGATGGCGACGGGATTGCAGATAAGAAGGAGTTCTTTACAAATAAATACGGAAGGTCTGGCAATGTGGAACATCAGCAGGCCTTTATGTACTGGGGCATGGATAACTGGCTCTACAGTACGGTAAATGCCTTCCGGGTAAGGGAAACCCCAGGAGGGGTGATCCGCGAAAAAACAGGCTACAACCGTGCGCAGTGGGGTATTACCCATGACGATAACGGCAAACTCTGGTTCCAGGGTGGGGCCAGCGGCCTCCCCTCTTATTTTCAATTTCCCATCCATTACGGTAATTTTAAGGTAGAGGACGAATTTGCGCAAGGTTTTGAAATCCCCTGGGGCGCAGCTGTAAAAATTGCTGACATGCAGGGAGGGATGGGCGAAGTGCGCCAGCCCGATGGTTCTCTTAACCGGGTTACCGGTGCCGCAGGGAATGATATTTACAGGGGCGACCGCCTTCCGCGGGATCTATACGGCCAGTATTTTTATGGGGAACCTGTTGCCCGAATAGTCCGCAGGGTTAAACCCGTGGTTGAGGAAGGATTAACCACCCTACATAATGTATATCAGGACGAAAAATCAGAATTCCTTCGCTCAACAGACCCTCTTTTCAGGCCGGTAGATATCACTACCGCACCTGATGGCACCATCTATGTCACCGATATGTATCACGGGATCATTCAGGAAGGTGAATGGGTACAGCAAGGCACTTACCTCCGGGCCAAAATTGAACAATACCAACTTGATAAGGTGGTGGGTCTTGGCCGGATCTGGAGGATAGGTCATGAGAAACACAAGCGCGATACCACCAGCCCCGGGATGTTCAATGAAACCCCTCGGGCATTGCTGGGCCACCTGGATCACCCGAATGGCTGGTGGCGGGACAAAGCACAACAATTACTCATCCTGGCCGGCGACCGATCCGTGGTCCCCGTACTCCGGCAAATGGCCCGTACACATAAAAACCCACTTGCCCGCATCCATGCTCTCTGGACCCTGGAAGGCCTTGGCGCGCTCGAAGTCAGGCTGCTCGAAGAACTAATGGCCGATAGAAATCCCGGAATCCGTATCCAGGCGTTACGGGCGAGTGAGAGTATTAATGAACAGGGGCAGAAATCTCTCCTGGATTCTTATTGGTCGTTATTCGATGATATGGATACCGATGTAGCCATCCAGGCAATGCTTACCGCCAAATACCTGAAGTTGCCGGGTGTGGAAGGCCATATCAAAACCTTAAAGGCTGCCAGGGATGCTAAAGGGGTCAAGGTGATAGGTGAACAACTCCTTAACCCTGAGGAAGATAATGGGTTTGGGGATATGGCCGGCCTGCAGTTCACGCCTGCGGAAAAGGAACATCTCCAAATGGGATCAGTTATTTTCAATGAACTCTGTGTCCAGTGCCATGGTGCAGACGGCACCGGGACAGACCTTGGAAATGGCAACGTGATGGCGCCGTCCCTAAGGGGGTCGCCACGGGTTCAGTCGCATCCCGAATATGTCATAAAGGCTATTATGCATGGTATGGAAGGGCCGCTTGACGGGAAGACCTACCCGGCAGGGATCATGGTGGGGAATAAGGAACAATCCGATGAATGGATAGCTGCCATCAGTTCCTATATACGCCTGGGGCTAACCAATGAAGCATCCCTTGTAGGCGAACAGGAAGTGGCCAGGGTGCGGGAGCAAACCAATGCTCAGGAAAGGCCGTATACCTTTGAATCGCTGATGGCCTCCGTACCTCAGGTACTTCCGCCCGACAACTCCTGGAAGCTTTCGGCGAGCCATACTGCCCCAACACGTATAGGAGGTACCGCCTCCCCGCATGCGGCATTTAATTTTGAAGGATGGACAACAGGGGAACTCCAGAAACCTGGAATGTGGTTCCGGGTTGAACTCCCCAGCCAGCAGGAACTGGCGGAAATACATTTTAATGCGCCTCCAATCCGTAAGGGTTGGGGTCCCGATGCCCCCGAACCTATACAAACCTATCCCAGGGCTTACATCCTTGAGCTGTCTGTTGATGGGAAATCATGGGAGGAAGTGGCTGCAGGCCAACCCGGCAACCAGGAGGTTCAAATAATCTTTCCACCTACCCGGGCACGGTTTATAAGAATTACCCAGACTGGTACGCCAGAAGATTCCCCGGATGAGATCCCATGGAGTATGCGGCAGTTAAGGATTTACGGCTACCCCTCTAAACAGGAGGCAGCTAAATAAATAGCAACAAAACATCAAGAGAAAATGAAAAATCAAAGCAACCCTTTAAACCGTAGAAAGTTTATCAGAACCACTTCCGTTGCTGCGGCAGGAGCGGCCCTCGGCAGCAGTTCACTGTTTGCCGGCCCTGCAATCTTCAGCGCCCGTAACTCATGGCCATACAGGGTGCCAACCCTTGGACTTATCACCTATTCCTTTCGCAGCATGCCCGATCAGAGCGCGGAAGGTATCCTGGGCTACATCCTTGAAAGTGAAATCCGGGCAATTGAACTTATGGGGGACCCTGCAGAGTCCTTCGCCGGAAAACCGGATAACCCAATAGACAGGACCGCCTTCTTCCGTCTGAGGCGCAAACAAAGAGATGGAGAAGGCCTGTCTGCCGATGAACAAAAAGACTTTCAGGAAATGCAGGATCGTGCCGCGGCCTACAATAAGGAAGTGGCCCTTTGGCGTGCTGCCGTGCCCGCTGAGAAATTCAGGGAACTTAAGCGCATGTACGACGATGCCGGGGTTAAGATCTACGCCTTCAAACCAAGAGCTTTTGAAAAGGATAACAGCGACGCCGAAATAGAATGGGGCTTCCGGACTGCCGCTATTCTTGGCGCAAGCCATATCACCCTGGAGCATCCCGGCGATGATGTCCATACCAAAAAATTGGGGGCAATGGCAGCCAAACACGGGATTTATGTAGCTTACCACGGACATGAGCAGCAAACCCCAACATTTTGGGATACCGCCCTGGAGCAATCGGCATTTAATGCGCTTAACCTGGACCTGGGGCACTATGTGGCCGCAGGCAACGCTGATCCTCTGGAAATAGTAGCGAAAAAGCACAAGCGCATTATGAGCATGCACCTGAAAGACCGGCAGGTTCCGGCAAATGGGAAAGGTAACCTCCTTTGGGGCAAAGGCGATACCCCAATTGTTGAAGTGCTCCAACTTATGAAAAAGGAAAAATTCGGTTTTCCTGCCACCATTGAATTGGAATATGATATCCCTGAGGGGTCCGATGCGGTAAATGAGGTAAAAAGGTGCGTTGCCTATTGCAAGGATGCCCTGGCCTGACACATGCTTCCGGCAGCTAATTGTCTGTATTTATTTCAGATAGAGGTCTACCAGCCCGTCAGGGGTTTTAACGTGAATGGTGCGGTTTTTTCTATCGACCTTTATAATGATATCGTCACTTACAGGAACGAGGAGTTCCTTCCCGTCTTTAACAGCTTCAAATAGGGCCTGGGATGCAGTGTCGTTGATCCCCGTGATGTTCCCGATCGGACCGTAAACTTCATCCAGCAGGGTAAAGCCGATAACTTCGTGGTAATAGAACTTGTTGCCGGATAATTTAGGCAGCAGGTCCAGCGGCAGGTAAAGTTCGGCACCCATCAAACTGTCGGCACCGGCCTCATCGTTTATCTCTTCAAACCGGATCCTAAGCAAACTGGATTTATGTAGCCTGCACTGTTCAATAAAAAATGGAACCAGGCTGTTTCCGATAGAAACAAACACCGATTCCATATGTTCGTATATTTCAGGTTCATCGGTGTCAAGTTTTACCAGCACCTCGCCCCTGAAACTATGTTTTGATACAATTTTACCAAGGTAGAAACATTCTTCCTTTCGCATGTATCAATTAATTACTCTTTTTCGCCGGATTCTTTGGCTTTTTTCTCTTCCGCGGCAGGAGCCTCTTCCTGCTTGGCAGTTTCGGTCTTTTTCTCCACTTCAGCGGTCTCTTCGGAAACTGCATCTTCCGTGGCTGATTCCTCAACCTGTTCGGTTTCCGCTTCAGTTTCAGCAGGAGTTTCGACTACAGCTTCCTCGGCTGCAGGAGCTTCCGCTTCTGTTTCAGCAGGAGCCTCAGCTACGGCTTCTTTGGCTACCGAAGCTTCCGCCTCAGTTTCAGCAGGAACCTCGGCTACGGCTTCCTCGGCAGCCGGAGCCTCCGCTTCAGCTGCTTCCTGTAAACGTTTTTCGGCTACCTCTTTCTCAGCTTCCAGCGCTTTAGCTCTGGCATCGGCCTTAACCTTATCCAGACCTTCAGTTTTCATACTGATCGTTTTCTCCTTATTTTCCACCCATTCACTGAACTTCGCGTCAACCTGCTCCTCGGTAAGTGCCCCTTTCTTTAAGCCAGCAACTAAATGATGCTTTAGCAATACCCCTTTATAGGAGAGGATCCGTCTTGCAGTCTCAGAAGGTTGTGCGCCGTTCTCCAGCCATTTTACGGAATTGTCGACATTAATGTCGATGGTCGCCGGATTGGTGTTGGGATTGTATATCCCCAGTTTTTCAAGGAATTTTCCGTCCCGTTTTGCGCGGGAATCGGCGGCTACTACCCAATAAAAGGGTTTTCCTTTTTTACCGTGTCGTTGAAGTCTTATTCTAACTGGCATATCACATTAATTTTGCAGGGTGCCCGACCCTCGTTATTAATTCACTTTTCCTTTATCCGAAGGGCTCGCCCTTTTAACTTTTCGCTAAGGAGGGTGCAAATATACACTTTCTCTTTAAAGTAGCCAGCGGGAATTTACAGAAATTTATAAGCCATTTCCCGCCTGTCTGAAACAAGACAATTAAAATGCTGCGCAAAGGGTGCCGGGCTTCTTTAACAGGAGGCCGAATCCCTGAATTTTTTTATTCAAATCATTGTTAATTTGCGCTGAAGTCGATTAAAGGAGACGAAAATATCCGGTAATATCATCCTGCATGCTGGTGCTGCCGCCACCAGAGCGTACTTCAGGCTGATCGTTGATAACTCCTTAAAAATTCCCCTTTCCCGGGCGCAACCAAATGGCTATTTTTATACACTGATCTGCACCCCCGAAAAACCGGCTGCCATGTACCTGATATTTGATACCGAAACCACCGGATTGCCCAAGAGATGGGATGCTCCTGTTACAGACACCGATAACTGGCCCCGCTGCATTCAGATTGCCTGGCAGCTGCATGATGCTATGGGGCAGTTGCTCGACCGGCAGGACTACCTGGTTCAGCCAGACGGATTCGATATTCCATATGATGCCGAACAGATTCACGGCATTTCCACCGCCCTGGCACAGGAAAAGGGTACCCCCCTGCCTGATGTGCTCGGGCATTTCCGCCAGGCGCTTTCCCGCGCAAAAATTATTGTCGGGCAAAATGTAGGCTTCGATATAAGTATTGCGGGGGCGGAATATTATCGCCTCGGCCAGGTAAATCCCCTGGAAGCCATTCCTGTGCTTGATACCTGCACGGAAAAAACCGCCGGGCTTTGCTGTATCCCCGGTGGCCGTGGCCGGAAATTTAAGTTACCCACTCTTACCGAGCTGCACGAATTCCTTTTTGGCGAGCCTTTTAAGGAGGCCCACAACGCCACCGCCGACGTGGAGGCAACTGCAAGGTGCTTCCTTGAACTTATCCGGACTGGCCAATATAGCTGGCAGGAACTAAAGGCAAGCCCGGATTATCCGGATGCATTCCGCAGGGCGCATCCCGGTAAAATAGCACTGCCGGGCTTTTCGCATGTTAACCTGAAGAATGCTTCGGCTAAACTTGCAGCCAAACTTGGGATTCACGAGGCGGAAGAAGTCTCGCGGGATGAAATACGGGAAAACGTCAAAACCCTTGAAGATGCGCCTTTCGTCCACCTCCATAACCACTCGCAGTTTTCAGTGCTCCAGTCCACAATCCGGATAAAGGACCTTGTAAGCGCCTCCGCTGAAGCCGGGATGCCCGCGGTTGCCTTAACGGACCATGCCAATATGATGGGCGCCTTCCATTTCGTAAGGGAAGTACACGCCCATAACAAAGCGTTAAAGGAACAGCAGGAGATAAATGAAGACGGGAGTTCCGCCCCGGTGCAGGAGCTCATCCCAATTGTGGGTTGCGAATTTTATGTGTGCGAAAACCATAAGGATAAAAGCCTGAAAGATCACGGCTATCAGGTTGTAATGCTGGCAAAGAATAAAAATGGCTACCACAACCTCGCCAAAATGTCGTCTATTGGCTATACCGATGGGTTCTACTATGTTCCCCGTATAGACAGGGCAGTAGTGGAACGATATAAGCAGGATATTATAGTTCTTACAGGTAACCTCTACGGTGAAGTACCCTCCAGGATACTGAACCAGGGTGTAAATCAGGCCGAGGAGGCCTTGCTCTGGTGGAAATCGGTTTTTGGAGATGACCTGTATGTTGAGATTATGCGGCACGGACAGGAAGACGAAGACCGGGCCAACCTGGCGCTGGTTTCCCTGGCGAAAAAGCATGGGGTCCCCCTGGTGGCAACAAACAATACCTACTACCTTGAAAAGTCCGATGCTGAAGCCCATGACATCCTCCTGTGCGTGAAGGACGGGGAGAAAAAAGGCACCCCTATCGGGCGCGGCCGTGGCTACCGCTATGGCCTTCCGAATCAGGAGTATTACTTCAAGTCCGCTGCCGCGATGAAAGATCTTTTCAAAGATCTTCCCGATTCCATTTTAAACATTAGCGATCTTATCGCAAAGATTGAGCCCTACGACCTTGCCCGCGAAGTACTGCTTCCCGCTTTCGAGCTCCCGGAAACCTTCAGGGTGCCCGAAGATAAAGATGATGGGGGAAAACGCGGGGAAAACGCCTACCTGAGGCATCTTACCTATATGGGTGCGAAATCACGATACGCGGACCTTAAGGCGGAAATCAGGGAACGTATAGACTTTGAATTGCAAACCATATCGAATTCGGGCTATCCCGGATATTTCCTTATTGTGGAGGATTTTATCCGGGAAGCCCGCAAAATGGGGGTGTCCGTTGGCCCGGGCCGGGGGTCGGCCGCAGGCTCCGTGGTGGCCTACTGCCTGAGGATCACCAATATAGACCCCCTTAAATACGACCTTCTTTTTGAGCGTTTCCTTAACCCCGACAGGGTTTCAATGCCAGATATCGATATAGATTTCGACGACGAGGGGCGCGCCCGGGTAATGGATTACGTAATCGGGAAATACGGCTCCCGGCAGGTAGCCCAGATCATTACCTACGGTACCATGGCCGCCAAATCCGCCATAAGGGATACCGCCAGGGTGCTCGACCTTCCCCTGGGCGATGCCGACCGCATTGCCAAACTGATCCCCGCAATGACCAAACTTGGAAAGATCTTCGGGGTGCCCGAAGCCGAACTCAGAAAACACCTTCGATCAGATGATATGGAGAAGGTAAACGAGCTGCTCAATATTTCGGAGGGGACAGATCTGGAAGCCCAGACCGTAAATATGGCCAGGGTCCTCGAAGGTTCCCTGCGGAATACAGGTATCCATGCCTGCGGGGTCATCATAACACCGGACGACATTACAAACTTTGTACCCGTGGCCACGGCCAAAGACTCCGACCTTTACGTCACGCAGTTTGACAACGCGGTAGTGGAGGGCGCTGGCTTGCTGAAAATGGATTTCCTGGGGCTCAAGACGCTTACCCTGATCAAGGATACCGTTAAGATTGTAAAAGCGAGACAAGGCATAGAACTTGTCCCGGATGATTTTCCGCTCGACGACTCCAAAACATACGAACTGTTCCAGCGCGGCGATACAGTAGGCATTTTCCAGTACGAGTCTGTGGGGATGCAGAAGCACCTCAAGGACCTCAAACCTACGGTCTTTGACGACCTTATTGCCATGAACGCACTGTACCGCCCCGGTCCCATGGAATATATCCCAAGTTTTATATCCCGTAAACACGGGCAGGAGGAAATGCGATACGACCTGCCGGAGATGGAAGAATTCCTCAGGGAAACTTATGGGATTACCGTATACCAAGAACAGGTGATGCTGCTTTCCCAGAAGCTGGCGGGCTTCTCCAAGGGCGAGGCAGATGTGCTCAGGAAGGCTATGGGGAAAAAGATTTTCTCCCTGCTGCAGAAACTGAAACCTAAATTTCTTGACGGGGGTGAACAAAACGGCCATTCCCGCACTGTACTCGAAAAGATCTGGAAAGACTGGGAGGCCTTCGCCTCCTATGCCTTCAATAAAAGCCACTCTACCTGTTACGCCTATATTGCTTACCAGACCGCTTATCTGAAAGCCCACTACCCTGCCGAATATATGGCCGCAGTGCTTTCAAACAATATGAACGATATTAAACAGGTTACCTTCTTTATGGAGGAGTGTAAACGGATGGGACTCGAAGTTCTCGGCCCGGATGTAAATGAATCCTATTACAAATTCGCCGTAAACAAACAGAATGCCATCCGCTTTGGCATGGGTGCCATCAAAGGGGTAGGCCGATCGGCTGTGGAAACCATTGTGGAAAACCGGAAGAAAGACGGGGCCTATAGTTCGGTCTTCGATCTTGCCAAACGGATCGACCTGAGGGCCGCGAACAAAAAAGCTTTCGAAAACCTGGCCCTGGCGGGTGGTTTTGATTCCTTTAGGGAAACCCACAGGGCACAGTACTTCCATGCCGAAGGCGACGGGCAGACCTTTCTGGAGAAAGTTATAAAATACGGGGCACGTTTTCAGGAAAATGCCAGCTCATCGCAGGTAAGCCTCTTCGGGGCCGCCAGTGAAGTTCAGATCCCTGAACCTGTAGTGCCTCCCTGTGAGGAGTGGGGCACTATGGAAAAGCTACGCAAGGAAAAAGAGGTGGTTGGTATTTATATATCAGGGCATCCGCTCGACGATTTTAAAATAGAAATCCAGGCCTTCTGCAATGCCGGAGTCTCCTGCTTCCTTAATTTACCGGACTATGTAAACCGAGAATTGTCCTTTGCAGGTGTAATTACCGATGTTCAGCACAAGGTTTCCAAAAACGGCAAGGGCTGGGCAGTATTTACCGTGGAAGATTATACCGATTCCCTCGAGTTCCGCATTTTTGGGGAGGAATACCTTAAATTCCGGCATTTCCTAATGATTAATTCCTTCATATACATCAAGGCTTTTGTGAGGGACGGCTGGGTAAGCCGGGATACAGGGAAACCCAGCGAGCCCAGGCTGCAGTTCAACCATTTTATGCTGTTGCAGGAAGTAATGGCCAGTTTTGCCAAGAAACTGACAATTAAACTGGATATTGCGCAATTACAGCCCGCATATATAAAATCCCTGAAAGATACCCTGATCTCCTTTAAAGGGCAACACCCGCTGCATTTCGTGGTTTACGAGATGGAGGAAGCCATTAAGGTTAACCTTGCCAGCAGGAAAAGTAAAGTAGCGATCAGCAGTGAATTGTTAAGCGAACTGGAAGCACAACAGGTACATTACAAGCTTAATTAAGACCCGGGGGAAATTCCTGGAGGGAAATTATACCTGACCACAACTGGTGAACGCCCTGCAGGACGCTCGTGCATAGGGCTTATCAATGTGGGAATAGGGAAAACGTATGCAATGGCAGTAATGAAAAGGCGGAATATTTGACTAACTTTGTATTAATTACAAAAATATATAATATGGCCTTAGAAATAACAGATGCTACTTTTGACGAAGTAGTCCTAAAAAGCAATAAACCCGTCGTGGTAGACTTTTGGGCAGCCTGGTGTGGCCCATGTAGAATGGTAGGTCCGATTATCGATGAGGTTAGCCGGGAATATGAAGGGAAAGCTTTGGTTGGCAAGGTAGATGTGGATGCAAACCAGGAATACGCAGCCAAGTTTGGGGTACGAAATATCCCTACTGTACTGGTATTTAAAAACGGGGAAATTGTAACCCGGCAGGTTGGGGTATCGCCAAAAAAGGTATACACCGACGCCATTGATGCAGTGCTCTAATACCTTTTATTTTATAATTCAGACAATAAGCCTGGGGTATGCCCGGGCTTTTTATTATACCCGGAATATAAGGCTGCCCCCTCGCAGTACAGTTATAACTTCTGTATCTTCGCACCATGCACCTGCCCTCGGAATTACATAAGGCCCCGCTTTTTCAAAACCTCGAACTGTTGGCTAACCAGATTGTGGAAGGCTTTATCAGCGGAATCCATAAAAGCCCCTTTCACGGCTTTTCCGCCGAATTCGCGGAGCATAAAATTTACAACAAGGGTGAAAGTACAAAGCACATCGACTGGAAACTATATGCCCGGACAGACAAGTTTTTCACCAAGAAATACGAGGAAGAAACCAACCTGAGGTGCCATATGATCCTGGATAACTCGGCATCCATGTACTACCCGGTAATCAGAAACATGTCTATAGACAACCTCAATAAAATAGGTTTCGGGGTCCTGGCAATAGCTGCACTGATTCAATTGCTCAAGAAACAAAGAGATGCCGTTGGCCTGAGTGTCTTCTCCGACTCCTATAGCTATTATTCCCCCGAAAAGGGGAGTGAACGGCACCGCCAGATGCTCCTATCCAAATTAAGTGAGATCAGCGCCGAAACAAAACCGGCCAGGGAAACGGAAATCTATACCTACCTGCACCTGATCGCAGAAAAGCTAAAAAGGCGTAGCCTCGTTTTCCTTTTCACAGATATGTTCCAGACAGGGGCCGATGAAGTGAAATTGTTTGAAGCCCTCCGCCATCTGAAATTCAACAAACACGAAGTAGTTTTTTTCCACCTGCTCGACCATGACACCGAAATGCATTTTAATTTCGCTAACAGCCCCAAACGCTACCTCGACGTGGAGACCGGAGAACATATAGACCTCTACGCAGACCAAATCAGGGAAGCTTATGAGCTGGAAGTTAACAGCTTCCTTGAAAACCTGAAAATGCAATGCGCCCGCTACAGGATCAAATACGTGCCTGTGGATATTCGTGAAAAATTTGCCAAAGTGCTCAATACTTTTATGACGGAACGTCAACAGTTTCTTTAGGCATTAGCCATCAATGATCAGGCCTTTCAGTGCTAAAACCGAAACTTCTTCAATGATTAAACAGGTATAGACGCCGACTTTTCCATCCTTTTCCAGTTTCGATGCAGGGCAATGGCATTTATAAATTTCTTTGGTTCCAGATTAATGCAAATTGCAGGGTCGTCCTTAAAATCCCTGGCATAGGTCTTGTTTAAAAAATCTTCGCCATCGGCGTCTGCGGCGATGGCCTTGCAATGCTTCAGGGCCTCGTTTACAAACTTCAGGAATTTTGGTTGCTTCAACAGCGCTTCAACAGATGCTTTGCCCCCGGGAATGTAGACTGCATCGTATAGCACACTTTCGGTAGTGGCAATGGCGGCATCCACTTTATGTTCCATATCGGTATCGCATTTAATAGTACCCCCGTGTGGAGCGATAATATTCACTACCGCTTTTCCGGCTTCCAGCATTTTTTTCATAGTATCAAATCTCTTCATGCTAAACCCATCAGCGACTAAAACTGCCACCTGCCGTGTCGCGATACTCCCGAACCTGGTATTGGCCTGACTGAGCGCCGGGGATTTGTCCAGGTAATTCTTCTTCGGGCCGGGTTGAAAATCCTCGACTTTGCTATCAGCGCCTATGGCCTGATTTATAGGACGTTCAATATCGTCGGGTACGGACATCCCCAGATTGTTTGCCACTTCTTTTGCCAGGCCGGCATCAATCTGCGCGATCATCCATAACATTCTTTTCTGGATATGGCTGTGGGTGCACTTCCCGAGTTCGAAACTGTATGCATCCCGAACATGAGTTTTTTCCCAGTCCGCCAGGCTTCGGTAAAACAGGGCTGGTTGCGAAAAGTAATCGATAAAGCTTTCGCTCCTGCTGCGTATTTTCCTCGCGTCGATGCGTTCCTCATAGGATGAAAACGCCCCTTCGGATATTTTTGAAAGGTGCGGACAGCCTCCTCCTAAAGTATTGGGAAAATACGCGGTCTGACCTTTGGGGATATTCATCTGCATGTGGCCGTCGCGTTGATTATGATGGGAATCCGTTATGGGGCGATTGATAGGGATTTGATGAAAATTCGGGCTCCCCAGCCGGGATAATTGCGTATCCCGGTAAGAAAATAATCTGCCCTGCAATAAGGGGTCGTTGGAAAAATCTATGCCTGGCACCACATTGCCCGGCAGGAAAGCAACCTGTTCCGTCTCGGCAAAGAAATTATCGGGATTCCTGTTCAGGGTCATCTTTCCGACAATTTTTACCGGCACCATCTCTTCGGGCACCAGTTTTGTGGCATCCAGAAGGTCGAAATCGTATTTGTGCTCATCCGATTCCGGGATGATCTGCAGGCCCAGTTCCCATTCGGGATACTGGCCGGCCTCTATGGCCTCCCAAAGGTCCCGCCTGTGGAAATCCGAGTCGGCCCCACTGATTTTAACGGCTTCATCCCAGGTAACGGAGTGGATTCCCAGCAGGGGTTTCCAATGGAATTTAACGAAATGGGCTTCCCCTTTGTCGTTTATCAACCTGAACGTATGGATTCCAAAACCTTCCATCATTCGATAACTACGGGGAATAGCCCTGTCGCTCATTACCCATATCTGGTTGTGCAGGGTTTCCGGGGTAAGGGAGACAAAATCATAAAAGGTGTCGTGGGCTGATGCCGCCTGTGGAATTTCTTTGTTCGGTTCTGGTTTCACCGAGTGTATCAAATCGGGGAATTTGATGGCATCCTGGATAAAGAAAATCGGCATGTTATTCCCTACCAGGTCCCAGGTTCCTTCCTTCGTGTAAAATTTTACTGCAAACCCGCGAACATCCCTTGCGAGATCCGTTGAACCCTTTGATCCGGCTACGGTGGAAAAACGAACGAAAACAGGGGTCTCGCGGGTTGTATCCGTTAAAATCCCGGCCTTTGAATAGCGCTCCATACTCTCGTATAGTTCAAAAACACCGTGTGCCCCGCTGCCCCTGGCATGGACGATCCTTTCCGGGATGCGCTCATGATCAAAACTGGATATTTTTTCCCTTAGCATGAAATCTTCAAGAAGTGTTGCACCCCTTGGTCCCGCTTTAAGGGAATTGTT
>CAYSVQ010000062.1:0-5732 GCA_964434565.1 uncultured Flavobacteriaceae bacterium
CATTACCTTTTTAAGGGCGTTTGAGAAGGCTTCCATCTCGGAGGCACTGCCCGTACTAACTCGTGCCCAGTAAAGTAATGGAGGAAATGGCCTCCCGATATGCAAACCTTCCTGTAGCATGGCAGTAATAAGTTGCTGGACAGGCCTGCCGCTTTTGAAAAAAACAAAATTAGTATGCGATTTAACAAAGGGAAGCTTTAAAGCTTCCAGGGTTCCGTAAATGTTTTTTTTGGCCTCTTCATTCATAGCTATGCTGTATTTGTAAAACTCCGCATCGCTCATTGCTGCTGTAGCCGCCCCAATAGCAAGTATGTTGGTGCCGGCCATGACGGCTTCCTTCAACCGCCCTGCAATATCTGGCCTGGCAAGCAGGTACCCTATTCGAAGACCGGCCAGACCGTATACTTTTGAAAAGGTTCTGGAAACTATTACATTCCTCCCTTCCTTTACCAGCTCTGCCATAGAAGGGTAGTCGGGCTCCGTTATGAAGTCGTAATAAGCTTCATCACTGAAGATTACCGCCCGGTTTTCATGACTGAGGCAAAAGTCACGCAGGCGGGAAGCTTCCAATAATGTTCCGCTAGGATTATTAGGGTTGCAGAGAAAAATCAGCCGGGTCTTGCTGCTTACCCTTCGGCTCATGGCATCAAGGTCGTGTTCCAGTTGTTCATTGAGCGGTACGCGATGAACATACGCGCCGAAGGTTTCCGCATAATTCAGGAGGGCCTGGAAGGTAGGGTCGGCCGCTATGATCTCACCTCCTGCGAGCCCATATACCAGACCCGTGGCGTTCAGCCCTTCGGTGGATCCGCCTGTGACAACAACGCAATCCCGGGAAACCCCTTCTTTCTCAGCAATCAGTCCAACCAGGCCGGGCAGGGCGGAAAAGGGATACCTGCAAGCTTCGTCAAAGGATTTCAGGAGTACTTCCCGTACTACCTTAGACGGGCCATACGGGTTCTCGTTTGCATTGAGCCGTATCAATCCCCCCGGCGGCAAAGTCCGCTGCGGATAGTGCATGCCCAGGCTGCTGAGCCCGCCCATTAAGGCAAACCCGCCTGATAGCCCTATGGTTTTAAGCCACTGCCGTCTGTCTATTTGATGCATACCTGTAATTTTCTCAAAGAAAGATACGAAATAGGAATATAGAATTACGGGCTGGGGGAAATTTCCATGAAAGGATAGGGGAGGTCTTCGCCGGAGTTACCGGCGAATAAAAATGCGGCCAATTACCTGCGGCTTTAATACCAGCAGGGCCAGAGATGGCCAAACACGGATTTCCGACTTTTTAATAAATGGTGTTAGACACCACGATTGTTAAGATCAGCATCACCATTGCAAGGTTAACAGTAATCGCAATAACCTTTTTCTCATTGAAAGGCTCGTGATATCCCTTAAACAGGAAATAGCATCCGTACAAGCCAAGGATCCCTGAAAAGAGAATAGGCAGTCCGAACAAATAACGGGATACCGCCGGATGAATATTGACCATAATTGTCAGCGCGGCGAAGGTTAACAGGAACAGGATTACCTTGCTAACCCTGTATGAGGTTTCGGTGTAATTTGGTGAAGTATCCATAGGTATTTAGATTTGGGGTTTTAAACTACCCGGCTTCTGGCTCTGAGGCCTTCCATTATCCCAAGAACTGCTTCTATGGTATCGGGAAGGCATTGCCGGATAAGCATATGCGGGATACGGATGGTTGTAAATCCGTATTTAAAGTTGTACATTCTTTCTTCGAGGATATCTAACGCCTGGTCAGAAGTGAACATCTGGTATTCGGTATCTATTTCCAGGTTTAACCTTACCCTCGAAATCGCAATATCCACAGACCTCCGGCCATCCCACCATTCGAGCATTGGCGCTGCACCAACCTCCTTCAGCCCATAATACAACTGAACGGCTTCAAGGGGTGTGGAATGCAGTTTCATCAGCCGGTTAATTAGTTGCTGATGGTGGTTACAAAGGGGTATGCCAAGAGATTTCATTGAAGCTTTTTCCACGTTTATATCAAGTTCCTTCTTACAATCAAGACAACATTTCATAAGCTAGAGTCCGTATTTTTTGAGTTTGTTTAGCAGGATTATAACCTCCATAACTTGGGATTAGTATATTTAATCGATGTATGGAACCCCACTTTTAGACGAACGGCAAATTTTTAGATGAAATGCACTCCATTACTCATGAAATCCTCTATTTTCACCAGGATTTAAAGTCCTGAAAGGGATGTAAACAACAGCTGTTATTACCTGCAAATCAGAATGCATATGCTCAACAAATTTGGGCCGGGGATGCTGATAGCCGCAGCCTTCATAGGGCCGGGAACGGTAACGGTATGTACCCTGGCCGGTGTGGATTACGGGTTTAGCCTGTTATGGGCGCTGCTGCTCGCTATCCTGGCCACCGTAGTCCTGCAGGAGATGGCGGCCCGCCTTGGGATCATAAGCAGGCTAGGGCTTGCCGATACCATCAGGATGCAGCTTCGTACTCCCTGGTTGAAATACCTGGTGCTTGGGATCGTATTCGGAGCAATTGTTATTGGTAATGCAGCTTATGAAGCAGGGAATATCGGAGGGGCCAGCCTGGGGTTGGAGGCTGTTTTCGGGGAAACTTTCAACAGTTACTATCCATGGATAATCGGCAGCCTCGCTTTTTTGCTGTTATGGTTGGGGAATTACCGGCTCCTCGAAAAGGTTTTTGTCGGACTGGTACTCATAATGAGTATTTCCTTCCTGATAACCGCTTTGATTACACTGCCCGACGCCGGACATATCCTTCGCGGGCTGTTCGTTCCAAAATTGCCGGAAGGCAGTATCTTAACCGTTGTTGCCCTTGTGGGAACCACAGTTGTTCCTTACAACCTCTTCCTCCATGCTTCGCTCGTAAGGGAGAAATGGAATTCCGCTTCGGATCTCCCTGCGGCCAGGTGGGATACCTTTCTTTCTGTTGCCCTGGGGGGGTTGGTTTCCATGGCTATTGTAATTTCAGCAGCTGCCATCGCGCCGGGGAAGGTAACCGGCGCTGCAGACCTGGCGCGCGGCCTTGAACCGCTTTACGGTATATGGGCACGTTATATAATGGGCATTGGCCTTTTCGCCGCCGGGATAACCTCAGCCATAACCGCTCCGCTGGCGGCTGCATATGTTGCAAATAGTTGTTTCGGATGGGAATCGGGACTTCAGGACAGGCGGTTTCGCCTCGTGTGGATTCTTATTCTCATTATTGGAATTTTTTCCATGAGCCTTGGGATAGACCCTATAGAGATCATCCGGTTTGCCCAAGTGGCAAACGGACTCTTGTTGCCGGTTATCGCCATTTTCCTTTTGTGGGTGGTAAACAAATCAGCCCTGCTGGGGAAGTACCGGAATACCAGTATCCAGAATGTACTGGCAGTTATTATAATAATTTTGTCTGTCCTTCTTGGCATAAGAAGTATATTAAAGGCTGTAGGCTATTTGTAAATGCAGAACATCAGAATTGATATAAATTGCGATGTAGGTGAGGGGTCAACTAACGAAGCCCTGCTTTATCCTTTAATTTCATCATGTAATATCGCCTGTGGAGGGCATGCCGGCGATGATGACAGCATGAGGGAAGCGATACGGCTTGCAAAAAAAAACAGCTTGAAGATCGGAGCCCATCCTTCCTACCCGGACCGAAGCAATTTTGGCCGGCTTCATTTGGAAATGCCGGCAGACGAATTCAAGGTCGCTATCCGCCAACAGCTGTCGGCGCTGGATAAAATACTGCTTCAGGAAAAGGGGATTTTGCATCATATTAAAGCCCATGGCGCCCTCTATAATGACCTTTATACGGATCCCGGGCTTGCGGCCTTGTTCCTGCAAGGAATTTCGGCCTATAAGCAACGATGCCGGATTTATGTTCCCTATGGGTCTGCCATAGCGTCTGAAGCCCAACGCCAGGGTTACAATGTTTTATTTGAAGCCTTCGGCGACCGAAGTTATAATGCAGACGGCAGACTGGTTTCCAGAAAAGTGTCAGGGGCAGTGATTGAGGATCCCGGAGCCGTAATGGCGCAGTTGCTTATGATAATCAGGGAGCAGAAAGTAAAGGCCTTTAACGGAACGGCTATACACATAGAAGCCCATACCTTTTGTATTCACGGGGATACGCCTTCGGCATTTCAAATTTTAATGTATCTTGCCGGCGAATTGCCTAAGCATGGTATCTATTTAAAGGAGTGAGTCGTTTTCCCATCTCCATACAACCCTTTGGTGAGCAGGCTGTACTTATTGAATGGCCCGATAAGGTTGAAGAACGCATCCTGGATGACATTCTTCAGTTTTCCCAGCATTTGAAAGCGCATTGCCTTGATACCTCACGGTGGGAATTTGTTCCCGCCTACAATTCTCTTGCCCTTATTGGAAGGGTAGACACCCTCGATTTCAGAAAGATGAAACGCGAATTACTCGCCTGGTATGCGAAGGCAGAGCAAACCCAAATGCCCCAAAGGTACCTTTGGAAACTACCGGTTTGCTATGATCCTAAGTTCGGGATCGATCTCACCGAAGTGGCTGCCACCCTTGAAAAAACGGTCTGGGAGGTCATAGAAATGCATACGGCACTGCCGTATACGGTTTACGGCATGGGTTTCCTGCCGGGTTTTATGTATCTGGGTGGCCTGCCCAGGGAACTGGAGATCCCGCGAAAAGCTATACCCCGCCAGAAGGTAACGGCAGGGGCTGTGGGGCTTGCAGGGAAACAAACAGGGATTTATCCGCAGGATTCTCCTGGCGGGTGGAACATCATCGGAAATTGCCCTATCCCGCTTTTTGATGCATCCAAGGAACAACCCTGTTTTGTAAGGGTGGGGGATAAGGTGCAGTTTTACGGGATTAATCATAAAGAACACGAATTACACACCATACAGGCAGAAGTTGGTATTTATACAATGGAAAAAGTCATCTTGAATGATTAAGGTAAAGCGAGCAGGTTTTTTTACCTCCATACAGGATCAGGGGCGATTTGGATTCCGCAATATCGGGGTCCCCGTATCCGGTGTGATGGACAAATATTCGGCTTCCATAGCGAACAACTTACTGGACAACCGGGAAGACGCGGCATTGATGGAGCTTACCATGACCGGGCCTATGCTCGAATTCGAAAATCCAACATTTATGGCGATAAGCGGGGCCGATCTTTCCCCCAAACTAAACGAACAGCCCATTCATATTAATCGGGTGCACAAGGTTGCAAAAGGTGATATCCTTACATTCGGGAAACTCATTACCGGCTTCAGGGCATACCTCGCTGTTAAAAACGGCTTTGGTACCGGACTGTATATGAACAGCCGATCATTCTTCACTCCTGTAACGCCTTTGCATACAATAAAGGACCTGATGGAGATTCCCATAGATTCGGTGACTGACTATGAGGCCAGGTTAAGCAGCGTCAGCCCGGAACCCTTTCATAAAGATAAGGTACTTGAAGTTTATCGCGGCCCGGAATATGATATGCTGGACGACAAACGCCTTGAAGCTATTTTTGCGGTTGAATTTACCATCGCAAAGGAAAATAACCGTATGGCCTACCAGTTGCAGGAAACCATCCCCGCCCACAATATTTCCATGATTACTTCCGCAACCCTTCCGGGAACCGTTCAATATACCCCTGCAGGAAAATTGATCCTGCTTATGAAAGACGGTCAGACTACAGGCGGTTATCCCCGGATCCTGCAGCTTACGCCTACAGCCATCTGTATCCTTTCCCA
>CAYSVQ010000063.1:0-11310 GCA_964434565.1 uncultured Flavobacteriaceae bacterium
CCGGTAGTTTACATCCTCCGTACCATCCGTATCGGGCAGGTCGTTTGCCGGATCGTCTATTTCATCATTAACGTCAAAGCCGTCATTCACATCACTGCCTTCATAGCCGTCGTCCAGGCCATCCATATCGGTATCGATTCCAGTGAAAACCTGGTCGGGGATACCGTCAAAATTAAAGTCGTTGCCTTCATTATTATCGGGCACCAGATCGTTATCGCTATCCAGGTCAAGGTAATCAGGCTCATCCGTCCCATCTGTGTTGACAGGGCTTAGTCCCTGGTCGCCAGACCCTTCATAGGCATCATCGAGGCCGTCCATGTCCGAATCCATACCCGTTGGTGGTATATAGCCGGCAGTGGTCTGGGCTTCCACGTTATCGGGGATTCCGTCATTATCCGAATCTATGTCAACCTGATCCTGAAATCCGTCATTATCGGAATCCGGGCATACAACGGGTTGTAACCAAATGGTAATCCCGCTATTTATATGTGCTGTTGTATACAACAACACGTCATGTACAACTGTCTGCGACTGCCAGTTAAATCCTGTAAGCTCAATAGCAGCTGCAGTAGTATTCTCAACGAAATAATTATTGCCGGAAATGACTGGTGCAATCCCGGAAGGTAGTCCTGAGATTAAATCGTATCCCGCACCGTCCAGTGCCAGGATTCCATCCTTTCCCATAGCCTCAACTCTGGGGGAGTGCCTTAAAAGTGCCAGGACCTGCGCAGTCCCACTGAAACTGAAACGAACAGGGGTCCCGTCTTCAACAAAAAATCTGTCTCCGGTTGCATAGGAACTTGCACCGTCAACACTTACCAGGATACTCCCGGCGGGAAGCCCCCATTTGGCGCTAAGATCAATATCAGCGGCAGATAAGGTTCCATCGGCTACTCCCTGTGCAAACCCAAAATCTGAAGGGACAATCGCTTCCGATGTCGATAAGGAGCACTCAACAAGGTCCAGAATGCCGTCGTTATCATCATCAATATCTACTATATCGGGAACTCCATCATTATCCGTATCCTGAAGTTGCCTGGGATCCTTATAATCGGGGATGCCATCCCCGTCCAAATCTACAGGTAGCAAGCCTTCTGAGCTGCCCGGGTGCAACTCATAAGCATCGTCCAATCCATTGCCATCGGTGTCTTTTCCGCTTGGCAGGATATAGGCAGTTAAAAGCTGTGCTTCAATATTATCATCCACACCGTCATTGTCGGAGTCGAGGTCCAGATGATCCGGGATTCCGTCCCCATCCGTATCCGTGGGGTTGGTCAGGGGGTTATTGTCACCATCCTCGTTGGCATCCTCCATACTGTCTAAGATCCCATCGCCATCATCATCAATATCCCATTGGTCGGGAATTCCATCCCCGTCAGTGTCGGTATTAGACGAATATTGAGCGGAATGTCCCGGTATGTGGTCAAAGGAAGTTGTAAGGGTCAGCACCGTCAGCATGGCCAAAATGGAGATGGCATTCAGCCCTGGTTTGAGCTTACTTGGGGTAAAGTGGTCCATAAATGATTGTTTTCGTCATCAACATATCACCATGGCGTATAGTAACTAAGAAATGTAAGAGAGATGGGGTCTCTGATTGTAGTGCAAGATAAAGTTTAAATAGGACTCAACAAATTGTTTTGAAAACATAAAGGGCTTATTATCCGTTAACATCAGTATTAATCGATAAAGAGCGAATAGACACCGTACTTCCGGTCATTCAACGGGATAATAGGCCATCTCCCGATGGCCCTCGCTAACAAACTTGCCGGAGAATTATGAACTTGGTCTGGCCACCATTTTCCACTTTTAAATGCAATACCCTTGTATCCCTAAACATTGTCAGTGGCCAAGAAGGATATCCCTAACAAATGATGCCCCGCCTCCCGAATAAAGCCCAAAAACCTGTACTTTTGCCAAAATTTTCCTGAATGAATTTTATTAAAGAAATTGAAAAACGACGGACCTTCGGGATCATTTCCCATCCTGATGCCGGGAAGACCACCCTTACGGAAAAACTGCTGCTTTATGGCGGGGCCATACAGGAGGCCGGGGCAGTTAAAAACAATAAGATCAAAAAATCGGCCACCAGCGATTTTATGGAAATAGAAAGGCAAAGGGGAATTTCCGTGGCTACTTCTGTGCTGGCTTTTAATTACAAAGGCAAAAAGATAAATATTCTCGATACCCCCGGGCATAAGGATTTTGCAGAGGATACCTTCCGGACACTAACTGCGGTAGACAGCGTAATTGTTGTTATAGATGTTGCCAAAGGTGTGGAGGAACAGACAGAAAAACTGGTGGAAGTATGCCGGATGCGAAATATCCCCATCATTGTTTTTATAAATAAGCTTGACCGCGAAGGGAAGGATGCTTTTGACCTTCTGGATGAAATTGAACAGAAACTCGGGCTTACGGTAAGCCCCCTCAGTTTTCCTATCGGCATGGGTTACGATTTCCAGGGGATATACAACCTCTATGAAAAGAATATCAACCTCTTTCGTGGCGACAGTAAAAAAAGCCATAAAGATACCATTGCCTTTAACGACCCGAAAAACCCCGAACTCGAAAGGATCATTGGTGAAAAAGCGGCAAAACAACTACGTGAAAACCTGGAACTGGTTACAGGCGTTTATCCGGATTTTGATAAGAATGCCTACCTCGGAGGAACCCAGCATCCTGTATTTTTTGGTTCAGCCCTTAACAATTTCGGGGTTCGGGAACTTCTCGATTGTTTTATTGAAATAGCCCCGTCCCCAAAAACCAAGAAAGCAGAAGAACGACTTGTGGAAGCCAGTGAAACAGAAATGACAGGCTTTGTATTTAAAATACACGCAAACATGGATCCCAAGCACCGCGACCGGCTGGCTTTTGTTAAAATCGTCTCGGGAATATTTGAAAGGAACAAGCCCTACCTGCATGTAAGACATAATAAAAACCTGAAATTTTCAAGCCCCAATGCTTTTTTCGCGGAAAAGAAGGAAATTGTTGATATGTCTTTTCCCGGTGATATCGTTGGCCTGCACGATACCGGTAATTTTAAGATTGGCGATACGCTCACCGAAGGGGAGTTATTACACTACAAAGGCATTCCAAGCTTTTCCCCGGAACATTTCCGCTACATAAATAATGCCGATCCGATGAAAACCAAACAACTCAACAAAGGTATAGACCAGCTGATGGATGAAGGCGTTGCCCAGTTGTTTACCCTCAACCTTAACGGAAGAAAGATAATAGGAACGGTAGGTGCCCTGCAGTACGAGGTAATACAGCACCGCCTGGAGCACGAGTACGGCGCAAAATGTACCTATGAAAATTTTCCTGCTTATAAATCCTGCTGGGTAAAGGCCATGGATCCCGATAATGCGGAGTTTGAAGAATTCCAGAGGGTTAAACAAAAATTCCTTGCAACGGACAAACGCGGGCAACTCGTTTTCCTGGCCGATTCCCAGTTCTCCCTGCAAATGGTACAACAAAAATATCCAACAATAAAACTGTATTTTACTTCTGAATTCGACTGACATAGACCATAACCGAGACGCAGGCGGGGGATTTAGAGTTTCTTAGCTTTCCTTTCTGTGTCGAATAATTACGGTTAAAATGGCTCCTAAATCGAAGGCTTACCAAATAGCGGACAGATATCCTGAATTGATTCAGGCGGTATGTTTTATTTGCACCTTTACAAAAAAACCTGCCTGGCCCAGGATGGCCCGACAGGTCTGAAATTGTTAGTGTTTCTGAAAGTTTTATGCCTCCCCGGTAGGTCCGAAATTCATAGGGATGATGGGCTGATCATAATCCTTTATAGCGCCATGGGCATTCTCGAATCTGTTTACATTATCGTTCAGTGCCTTGAGAAATTTCTTGGCATGCTGAGGCGTTAGGACTATCCGGCTTTTAACCTTCGCTTTTGGTGCCCCCGGCATCATGCTGATAAAATCTATTACAAATTCCGATGCGGAATGATTGATAATTGCCAGATTGGAATAAACCCCTTCCGCGGTTTTTTCGTCAAGCTCAATATTGATCTGTTTCTGTTTCTGTTTTTTATCCGGGTCAGCCATACGCTTTGTTTTATTTTGACCAGTTAGCCAGACCTGAAAAGAAGCCCCCGTGACCGCGGTCACGGGGGTTAATCATCAGAACTTTAATTCTTCCTTGCGGGCCATAATTTCATCGTACTCCTCTTTGGAGCCAACTATGATGTTCTCATAATCCCTCATGCCGGTTCCGGCCGGGATCCTGTGCCCTACTATAACATTCTCTTTCAGCCCTTCAAGATCATCGATCTTACCACTTACCGCTGCTTCATTCAATACTTTGGTGGTTTCCTGGAAGGAAGCCGCCGAAATAAAGGATTTAGTCTGCAGCGATGCTCTTGTGATGCCCTGTAGAATTGGCGTGGCAGTGGCGGCTACAGCGTCTCGCGCAGTTACCAGTGCCTTGTCTGCACGTTTCAAGATAGAATTTTCATCCCGTAATTCGCGGGGTGTGATGATCTGGCCCGCTTTCAGGTTATCGGATTCCCCTGCATCGAGGACTACCTTACTTCCAAAAATTTCATCATTCTCCTTGATAAAATCGTCCTTGTGTACCAACTGGTTTTCAAGGAAGGTAGTATCACCGGAATCCTGGATCCGTACCTTACGCATCATCTGGCGAACAACCACTTCAAAATGTTTGTCATTGATCTTTACACCCTGCAGCCTGTATACTTCCTGAACTTCATTCACAAGGTACTGCTGAACCGCAGAGGGGCCTTTGATGGCCAGAATGTCTTCAGGGGTTATAGAACCGTCCGATAGTGGCATCCCGGCGCGAACGTAGTCATTTTCCTGTACCAGAATCTGATTGGAAAGCTTCACCAGATATTTCTTTACTTCACCCAGTTTTGACTCAATTATGATCTCGCGGTTACCCCTTTTTATTTTTCCAAAAGAAACAACGCCGTCTATTTCGGAAACCACTGCCGGGTTAGATGGGTTACGTGCCTCAATCAGCTCTGTTACCCTTGGAAGACCTCCAGTAATATCACCGGCTTTTGCCGATTTCCTCGGTATTTTCACAAGGATCTTACCTTCTTTTATTGTTTCCCCATTATCTACCATTAAATGCGACCCCAGGGGCAGGTTATATGACCGGAGAACATCATCTTTATTATTCATGATAAGAAGGGTAGGTATCAGTCTCTTGTTCCTTGCTTCTGAAATCACTTTTTCCTGGAAACCGGTTTGTTCGTCTATTTCCACCTGATAGGTTATCCCCTGCTCTATGTTCTCATAGGCAATCTTCCCGGGGAATTCAGATACGATAACCCCGTTATAAGGATCCCACTGGCAGATTACATCTCCTTTGCTGACCTTGCTACCGTTCTTTACAAACAGTTGTGAGCCATAAGGGATGTTATTGGTGCTCAGGGTAATGCCAGTCTTGGCATCTACCAATTTGATTTCCGAAGTCCTGGAGATAACAACCTCAACTGGCTTGCCTTCGGAATCATTTCCGGTAACTGTCCTGAGATCCTCGATTTCCGCAATCCCATTAAACCTTGCTTCCAGTTTGTTATCTTCTGAAATGTTCCCGGCTATACCACCCACGTGGAACGTCCTTAAAGTAAGCTGTGTACCGGGTTCTCCAATAGACTGGGCAGCTACCACTCCAACTGCTTCGCCACGCTGAACCATCTTGTTGGTCGACAGGTTACGTCCGTAGCATTTGGCACAGATTCCCTGCGGGGCTTCACAGGTAAGCGCAGATCGCACCTCAACCTTTTCTATAGGCGAAGCTTCAATCTTGCGAACATCGGGTTCCAGGATCTCCTGGCCTGCATACAGCAGCTGGTCTTCCGTAAGCGGATCGAAAACATCGTGCAGCGATACCCTGCCCAATATTCGTTCTCCTAGGGATTCAACAACTTCTTCATTTTTCTTCAGGGCTTCGACTTCAATTCCCCGGAGGGTTTCACAATCTTCTATATTGATGATTACATCCTGGGAAACGTCTACAAGCCTACGGGTCAGGTATCCGGCGTCAGCAGTTTTCAAAGCCGTATCGGCCAATCCCTTACGCGCCCCGTGGGTAGAGATAAAGTATTCCAGAATCGACAAGCCTTCCTTAAAGTTGGAAAGGATAGGGTTCTCAATGATCTCCCCTCCTGTGGCAGTAGATTTCTTTGGTTTGGCCATCAGACCCCTCATGCCGGTTAACTGTCTGATCTGCTCCTTGGAGCCCCGTGCCCCGGAATCGAGCATCATATATACCGAATTGAAGCCCTGCTGGTCTTCCCGAATCCGCTTCATGGCGAGTTCGGTAAGCATGGCATTCGTTGAGGTCCATACGTCTATCACCTGGTTATACCGCTCGTTGTTTGTAATCAGACCCATGTTGTAGTTCATCATGATCCCGTCAACCTGTTCATTGGCCTCCCCGATCATGGCGGGTTTCTCTTCAGGAATGATGATATCGCCGAGGCTGAAAGACAGTCCGCCCCTGAAGGCAAACTCATAGCCCATGGTTTTGATCTTGTCCAGGAAGTCTGCTGTTGTGGGAACGTCGGTTACCGCAAGAATCTTACCGATAATATCCCGAAGGGATTTCTTGTTCAGCACTTCGTTCACATAACCGGCTTCCTCCGGTACCACCATGTTGAAAAGTACACGGCCAACGGTGGTCTCCAGGATCTGGTTCACAAGCTCGCCCTTTTCATTGAAATCCTTGGTGCGGACCTTTATAACAGCATTCAACTCAACCTTGCCTTCATTAAAGGCTATCACCACTTCTTCAAAATCATAGAATGTAAGGCCTTCACCCTTAACCTTGCGCGTCTCAATAGACCGGCGTTCCTTGGTCATATAATATAGTCCGAGTACCATATCCTGTGAAGGCACGGTAATAGGTGAACCATTTGCCGGGTTAAGAATATTATGTGAAGCCAGCATCAAAAGCTGGGATTCCAGGATAGCCTCCGGCCCCAGTGGCAGGTGTACCGCCATCTGGTCGCCGTCGAAATCCGCATTAAAAGCCGTACATACAAGGGGATGCAGGCGGATGGCCTTCCCTTCGATAAGCCTTGGCTGGAATGCCTGAATCCCTAAACGGTGAAGGGTGGGAGCCCTGTTGAGGAGCACAGGGTGTCCTTTCAGCACATTCTCCAGAATATCCCATACCACGGGTTCCTTTTTATCTATGATCTTCTTCGCGGATTTTACGGTTTTCACAATCCCGCGTTCGATCAGCTTGCGGATCACAAACGGTTTATAGAGTTCAGCGGCCATTTCTTTTGGAAGGCCGCATTCGTACAATTTCATTTCGGGACCGACAACAATCACCGAACGGGCGGAATAATCAACCCGCTTTCCGAGAAGGTTCTGCCGGAATCTTCCCTGCTTTCCTTTAAGCGAATCGGAAAGCGACTTTAAAGGACGGTTAGATTCGGTTTTTACGGCCGAAGCTTTCCTGGTATTGTCGAACAGGGAGTCTACAGCTTCCTGCAGCATCCTCTTTTCGTTCCGGAGGATCACTTCAGGAGCCTTGATCTCCATCAGGCGCTTAAGACGGTTGTTCCTGATGATCACCCTCCTGTAAAGGTCGTTAAGGTCTGAGGTCGCAAACCGGCCGCCATCCAGGGGAACCAACGGACGAAGTTCAGGTGGGATCACAGGGATTACCTTCATGATCATCCATTCCGGACGGTTCTCGCGGTTCAGTTGCGATTCGCGCAGTGCTTCAACAACCTGCAGCCTTTTCAGGGCTTCGGTTTTCCTTTGCTTGGACGTTTCGGTATTTGCTTTGTGCCTCAGGTCGAATGACAGTTCCCGGAGGTCTATCCTCGCCAGCAGGTCTATCAGGCATTCCGCGCCCATCTTGGCGATAAATTTATTCGGATCCGACTCTTCGAGGTACTGGTTTTCCGGGGGCAGGGTTTCCAGGATATTCAGGTATTCCTCTTCAGTAAGGAAGTCCATTTTCTGGATATCTTCCCCTTCGGGGCCTTTGGCTATCCCCGGCTGAATGACCACATACCTTTCGTAGTAAATGATCATGTCGAGTTTCTTGGAAGGCAGCCCGAGGAGATAACCAATTTTATTGGGGAGGGATCGGAAATACCAGATGTGCGCAACGGGAACCACCAGATTGATGTGCCCTACCCTGTCTCGCCTTACCTTTTTCTCGGTCACTTCTACCCCGCAACGATCGCAGACAATCCCACGGTACCGGATCCTCTTATACTTCCCGCAGGCGCATTCATAGTCCTTAACAGGACCAAAGATGCGTTCGCAAAACAGGCCGTCGCGCTCTGGTTTATGCGTTCGGTAGTTGATTGTTTCCGGCTTTAAAACTTCGCCCCTGGACTCGGCCAGAATAGCTTCCGGCGACGCCAGTCCAATGGAAATTTTATTAAACCGCTTTACTGTATTGTTATCTTTAAGTCTAGCCATAATGCTAATGATGATAGTAAATTAAAAATGTAATGCACTAAGTGCTGCTTATTCCTCCAAACGGATATCAAGTCCGAGTCCTTTAAGCTCGTGCATGAGCACGTTGAAGGATTCTGGCAAGCCAGGTTCGGGCATGCTTTCGCCTTTAACAATGGATTCGTAGGTCTTAGCCCTTCCGATCACATCATCCGACTTTACGGTCAGGATCTCCCTCAGGGTTGCCGACGCTCCGTAAGCCTCAAGGGCCCACACCTCCATTTCACCAAATCGCTGACCGCCAAACTGGGCCTTTCCGCCCAAAGGTTGTTGTGTTATCAGGGAGTATGGCCCAATGGAACGCGCGTGCATTTTATCGTCTACCATATGCCCAAGTTTCAGCATATAGATAACTCCCACAGTGGCCGGCTGGTCGAAGCGCTGACCTGTTCCTCCGTCATAGAGGAAGGTGTGGCCAAACCTCGGCACCCCTGCTTCATCGGTAAGCCCGTTGATCTCGTCAAGGGTAGCGCCGTCAAAGATCGGAGTGGCAAATTTCCGGTTCAGTTTCAGCCCGGCCCATCCGAGAACTGTTTCGTAGATCTGGCCGATATTCATCCTGGAGGGTACTCCAAGCGGATTCAGAACTATGTCAACCGGGGTTCCATCCTCGAGGAATGGCATGTCTTCCTGGCGAACGATACGGGCTACAATACCTTTGTTCCCGTGGCGGCCGGCCATCTTATCACCGACTTTAAGCTTCCGCTTTTTGGCGATATACACTTTGGCCAGTTTCATGATCCCGGCGGGAAGCTCATCTCCAACGGAGATAGTAAATTTATCCCTCCTCAGGTTCCCCTGGAGATCATTCAGCTTGATCTTGTAGTTGTGCAAGAGGTCGGCCACCTGGGTATTGGTGGTTTTGTCCGTGGTCCAGCTGCCACCTACCAGGTGGGCAAAATCATCAACTGCGTTCAGCATCTTCATGGTGTACTTCTTGCCTTTGGGAAGCACTTCTTCCCCCAGGTCGTTCAGTACCCCCTGAGAGGTCTTGCCGTTGATTAATTTGAACAACTTATCAATAAGAATGTCCTTCAGTTCCTGGAATTTGGTTTCGTACTCCAGTTCCAGCTTGTTTATCGCCTCTTTGTCTTCAGAACGCTTGCGCTTGTCTTTTATAGACCGGGAGAATAATTTCTTGTCTATTACGACCCCTCTGAGGGAAGGAGAAGCTTTCAGGGAAGCATCTTTTACATCGCCTGCCTTGTCGCCAAAAATAGCGCGAAGCAGTTTTTCCTCAGGTGTAGGGTCAGACTCCCCTTTCGGAGTAATCTTACCGATAAGGATGTCTCCGGGTTTAACCTCCGCTCCAATGCGGATCATTCCGTATTCATCCAGGTCCTTGGTTGCCTCTTCCGATACGTTAGGGATATCATTGGTAAGCTCTTCAGCCCCCAGTTTTGTATCCCGGACTTCCAGCGCGTACTCGTCTATATGGATGGACGTAAAGATGTCTTCCCGCACCACTTTTTCAGAGATCACGATTGCATCTTCGAAATTGTATCCTTTCCATGGCATGAAGGCCACTTTAAGGTTCCTTCCAAGGGCCAGCTCGCCGTTTTCGGTAGCATATCCTTCACAAAGCACCTGCCCTTTTTTAACCTTATCGCCTTTTTTTACAATGGGTTTCAGGTTGATGCTGGTGCCCTGGTTGGTTTTTCTGAATTTCACCAGTTCATAAGTCCTGGTATCTTCCTCAAAACTAACCAGTCTTTCCTCCTCTGTACGGTTGTACCTTATAATGATTTGTTTCGCGTCTACATATTCTATGACCCCATCTCCTTCGGCATTGATCAACACCCTTGAATCTGAAGCCACCTGCCTTTCAAGGCCGGTACCCACAATAGGGGATTCGGGCTTTAAGAGGGGTACTGCCTGGCGCATCATGTTAGACCCCATCAGTGCCCGGTTGGCATCATCATGTTCCAGGAACGGAATGAGCGAAGCCGAAATAGACGCAATCTGATTAGGGGCGACATCTGTATAATTAATCTCTTTTGGATCTACCACCGGGAAATCGCCTTCTTCCCTGGCAATTACCTTCTCACGGTCTATGGTGCCATCGTCCTTAAGGGGAATGTTCGCCTGGGCGATCTTCATGCCTTCTTCTTCTTCCGCACTCAGGAAGAGATATTCGCTGGTATCGACTTTCCCGTCTGCGACCTTCCTGTAAGGTGTCTCCAGAAAACCCATGTTGTTTACCTTGGCAAATACAGACAAGGATGAGATCAGACCGATGTTAGGCCCTTCCGGTGTTTCTATCGGGCAAAGCCTTCCATAATGGGTATAGTGTACATCCCGTACTTCAAACCCGGCTCTTTCCCTCGACAATCCGCCTGGCCCCAGGGCAGACAACCGCCGCTTGTGAGTAATCTCCGCCAGCGGGTTAGTCTGGTCCATAAACTGCGACAGCTGGTTGGTTCCAAAAAAGGAGTTGATTACAGACGACAGGGTTTTTGCATTGATAAGGTCTATCGGGGTAAATACCTCATTGTCCCGTACGTTCATACGCTCCCGGATGGTCCTCGCCATTCTTGCAAGGCCAACCCCAAACTGGGAAGAAAGCTGTTCCCCTACTGTTCGCACCCTCCTGTTCGAAAGGTGATCTATATCATCTATCTCCGCCTTTGAATTAATCAATTCAATCAGGTACTTGATAATTGTAATGATATCTTCCTTGGTCAGGACCTGCTTATCCATTCCTATATCCAGACCGAGTTTCTTGTTCATTCGGTACCGGCCCACTTCTCCAAGGTTATAGCGCTGATCTGAAAAGAACAGCTTGTCTATAATCCCCCTCGCTGTTTCCTCATCGGGTGGCTCGGCGTTACGCAATTGG
>CAYSVQ010000064.1:0-6807 GCA_964434565.1 uncultured Flavobacteriaceae bacterium
CTCCTACCTATATTTTCCTCACCAAAATAAACAAAAATAACCTGTTGAGGGGATTTTTTTTCCCGGAGAAATGGTTTTACCAGTATTTTTACAGAGCGGACTTCATTTTCTGATCGGAACTTAATTTGTTTGACATTAACCTTTATTTGTTCATTTATCGCTTTTTTTATAGAAGTTCCAACTGCAATGGCCAGTTCAGCAGGAAGAATTTCCAACAAATTGTCATTAAAAAGTTTGGGAAGAAAGTATTTGTCAAATTCCCCAAAGGGCAGGAAACGGTCGAGGAGGTACATAAAAACAGCAAAAATCAAAACCACAAAGCCCGGCGGGATCTTTAGCCTCATACAAGTAAAGGTCTGTTAAGGCTGTAAAATTACTATTTTTAACCCAAACAAAGTGGCCTGGAACAGGCTATAAACCTACAGCCTTATGGATTTGGTGTTTGCCACAAACAACCTTAACAAAATAAAGGAAGCAGCCCCTCTGCTCCCCTCCTGCATCCGTATGCGTACCCTTGCGAGCATTGGTTGCAGTGAGGATATTCCCGAAACCGGAAAATCACTGGAGGAAAATGCCCTTCAAAAGGCGAACTATATCAGGGAGAAATATGGTTATGACTGTTTTGCAGACGACACCGGCCTGATGGTAGAAGGCTTAAACGATGCCCCCGGGGTGCATTCCGCACGTTATGCCGGAGAGAAAAAGAATGCGGAGGATAATATGGAAAAGCTGTTAGGTGAATTGGCAGATAACCCTTGTCGCGCTGCGAGGTTCGAAACTGTGATAGCCCTCATCCTGCAAGGACAAACACGAATCTTCAGGGGGGTGGTATATGGCGAAATTGCCAGGGAACGCTCCGGTAGTGCCGGCTTTGGTTACGACCCCATCTTTATTCCGGCCGGTTATAACAGGAGTTTCGCCTCACTTTCGATGGAGGAGAAGAACCGCATCAGCCACCGGGCAAAGGCCCTTGAACAACTCCAAAACTATCTGGAAAACCACCGGCCCCCTAACTAATTACCTCCGAAAAGCCTGATTTTACTGTTATCCCCGGATACCTCTCGTTTATAATTAACTGTTTCCAAAAAATTGACGAAGCTTTACCCTTTGTGTCAAAAGAAATAGTGTACCTTTGCCGCCTTAATTAAGGCCGCTGGTATAGCATGTGTTGCAACGGGCATAAGGAGATTATAACGTAACTCGCTCAGGCAACATTCTTATTTGCGATTTAAACGTATAATCCACATGACAAAATTTGAAGCACTGGGGCTTGAAAAGTCCCTGTTAGACGCTATTGCCGATTTGGGGTTTGACACCCCTACCGAAGTACAGCAAAAAGCAATCCCTATTTTACTGGAAGGAGAGACCGACCTGGTAGCCCTGGCACAGACAGGAACAGGAAAAACGGCAGCATTTGGTTTTCCGCTGATTCAAAAGATCGACAGGGAGAGCCGCACCACACAAGGGCTCATTCTCTCTCCTACCCGGGAACTCTGCCTGCAGATAACCAATGAACTCCAATTGTACTCCAAATACATAAAAGGACTTAATGTAGTGGCAATATATGGAGGAGCCAGTATTACCGAACAGGCCAAGCAAATAAAAAAAGGCGCGCAAATCGTGGTGGCAACCCCGGGGCGGATGAAAGATATGATAGGTCGGCGGATCGTGGATATTTCAAAGATTTCCTATTGCATCCTCGATGAGGCCGACGAAATGTTGAACATGGGTTTTTATGAGGATATTAAGGATATCCTTTCCAATACCCCCGGCGATAAATCAACCTGGTTGTTCTCGGCAACCATGCCTCAGGAAGTAGCGACCATTGCGAAAAAGTTTATGCACCAACCCAGGGAAATTACGGTTGGTACAAAAAATTCCGGAGTAGACACCGTTCGGCATGAATATTATGTAGTCAGTGGCAGAGACCGATATTCAGCCCTCAAACGGCTGGCAGATGCAAATCCCGATATTTTCTCGGTTGTTTTCTGCCGTACCAAAAGAGATACACAGAAAGTGGCAGAGAAGTTGATTGAAGACGGCTATAATGCCGGAGCACTTCACGGCGACCTGAGTCAGAATCAGAGAGATATGGTGATGAACTCCTTCCGCAAAGGCCAGTTACAGTTACTCGTGGCCACGGATGTAGCTGCCCGCGGAATCGATGTGGATGATGTTACCCACGTAATCAACTACCAGCTTCCAGACGAAATAGAAACCTATACCCACCGCAGTGGGCGTACGGGGCGGGCTGGGAAATCAGGTATTTCGATGGTAATCCTAAGCCGCAGCGAGCTAAGGAAAATAAAAGCCATTGAGGGCAAGCTCAAGCAACAATTCATTCAGAAGCAGATTCCTACCGGCATGGAAATCTGCGAAATACAGTTATACCATCTTGCCAGCAAGATCAAGAATACTAAGGTCAGTAAGGAAATTGAGGATTATTTACCGGCCATACACGATGTTCTCCAGGGCATGGACAGGGAGGAAATTATTAAAAAAATGGTTGCCGTAGAATTTTCAAGATTTTACAATTACTACAGTAGTGCCAAGGACCTTAATACGGAAGATTCCGGTAGCAGAGACCAAAAGGGGCGCAGCGGGAACGGGGCAGATTTTGTAAGTGACGGTTCGGTGCGTTACTTTATCAATGTCGGAGAAAAAGACGGCTACGACTGGATGTCCCTCAAGGATTTCCTTCGTGATACGCTCGAACTGGAGAAAGACGATATCCAGAAAGTGGATGTAAAAGAAAGTTTTTCCTTTTTTAATTCGGTTGCCGACCATAGCAGCCATATCCTGTCGACCTTCACGGATTTCAAGGTGGATGGGCGCTTTGTGAATGTGGAAATTTCCAAAAGCCCCGATACGGCTGCCGGCAGGAAGCAAAAGGACAAGGGCCGCAGAAAGAACAGGGACAAAAGCTGGAAGCAGCCGCAGGACCGGGGTTTCGCACGAAGGCAGGGCGACAAACCAGGGAAACGGAGAAGTAAAAAAAGAGACGGATTCTTTTAGTTAATTGTATATTAAAAAGTACGGCAACGGCCTAATTTTCGTTTTATTCGTACTTTTACAGCCGATTGCTATATATGAGAAGATTTTTTGCCCTCTGGCTTGCCTGTAGCTGCTTTGTTGCCTTCGGGCAGGAAGTGGAGGATACCAGCAGGGAGCGTACTTTTGAAGCCGTAGTTGTGAATGCCCAGACAGATCTTCCCCTGGAAAGTGTCCACGTAGTAAACCTGAACAAGGTTATTGGTACCATCACCAACAACAAAGGTGAATTTTCACTTACCGCATCGGTAAATGATACGCTCTACTTTTCTTATTTGGGTTTTAAGTCACAGAAAATCCGTGTCACCAATGATATGTTCCGCTATAGCAACACCAGGATTGCGCTCACCGAACTCGCTTACGCCCTGGAAGAAGTTATAGTACAACCCTACCAGCTAACGGGCTTTTTGGAGATAGACGTGAAAAACCTGCCTGTGAATTCTGCATATCAGTACAGCATATCAGGACTTTCCAAGAGCTATGAGGGCGGGAACAAGAGCCCGGGCGCCGTCACCAAGGTACTTGGTGCCATATTGAACCCTGCCGACCTGCTGCGCAACCTTTTTGGCAAAAAACCACAGCAATTGCGTAAACTCCGACAGATGAAGGAAGATGATCGTATTCGCGACCTCCTCGCTGCCAAATTCGACCGTGAAACCCTTACCGAATTATTACAACTTGAAAAGCTAGATATCGAAGATATTCTTTCCAACTGCAATTATTCCAAATCGTTTATCACCACTGCCAACGATTTGCAAATTCTGGACGCAATCAGCAGTTGTTATGAGGAATATAAAGTCCTTAATCGTGAAAAATAGGAAACTGTTCCTGCAGATTTTCAACTAAGTATTATTTACAACTTCTTATCCCTTCAGAGCTCTTGTGGAATTCCGTCTTTCCCTTATCAAATAAATTTTAGTATTCGGCTAGCATTTTATAGTTTTAACCAAAATCCTAAATATGAAGTACCTGCTGCTTACCGTGGTGATCTGCCTGATTTTTCTGGCCTGCCAAAACTCAAACAAGAAACGGGAAGAAGCTGGCACCATTGTACAGGATAGCATTCCCGGTGAGGTGGAGAACATGGTACCTTTTGTCTGGGAGGGCGCCAATGTATACTTTATGCTTACCGACCGTTTTTATAATGGGAATCCGGAAAACGACATTAATTTTGAAAGGGATGGTCCAACCGGTCCTTTAAGGGGTTTTATGGGAGGCGACCTGGAAGGGATTACCCATAAAATAGAAGCCGGGTATTTTGATCAGCTGGGGGTTAATGCCATTTGGTTCACCCCGGTTGTGGAACAGATTCACGGGTCTGTAGATGAGGGTACCGGGAATAGCTATGGATATCACGGGTACTGGGCCAAGGACTGGACTGCAATGGATCCCAATTTCGGCACCAGGAAAGACCTTGAGAGGCTGGTAAAAACCGCCCACGAGCACGGAATACGAATCTTGATGGACGTGGTTTTAAACCATACGGGGCCCGTCACCGAAAAAGATCCCGTATGGCCTGAAGATTGGGTACGCACTGAACCTATATGCGATTTTACCTCTTATGAAACCACCACTGCCTGCACCCTGGTGGAAAATCTTCCGGACATCTATACTGAAACGGACGAGCCGGTGGAATTGCCTGATGCCCTACTTGCCAAATGGAAAGAGGAAGGGCGCCTCAGTAATGAACTCGAAGAGCTGCAGCGCTTCTTCGACCGTACGGGATACCCCAGGGCACCGAGGTTCTATATCATTAAATGGCTTACCGACTATATACACGACCTTGGCATCGACGGTTTCAGGGTAGATACGGCAAAGCACGTTAATGAAGATGCCTGGACCGACCTTTACAAAGAAGCTTCCTATGCCTTTGAGACCTGGAAAAAGAAACATCCGGATGATGTGCTGGACGATAACCCCTTCTTTATGGTTGGGGAAGTATATAATTATGGTATCTCCTCCGGAAGGGAATACGATTTTGGAGACAGGAAGGTGGACTACTTCAATTATGGCTTTAAAAGCCTGGTTAACTTTGAACTTGTAAAAGATGCGAGGGAAAAAAGCTATGACGCCATTTTCAGCAAGTACAACAAATTGTTGCATGCCGAACTGAATAACAAAAGTGTCATGAACTATTTGTCATCGCACGACGATCCTACCCCTTATGACAAAGACCGGAAGGATTCCATTCGGGCGGCAAACATTTTATTGCTAACCCCGGGTGCCTCCCAAATTTATTACGGCGATGAAACTGCCAGAAACCTTACCATTGAAGGCACAGTAGGCGATGCCACCCTGCGTTCATTCATGAACTGGAACGATATAGACAGCCTGGCAGGAACAAGGAAAGTGCTTACCCATTGGCAGAAACTGGGCCGTTTCAGGAAAAACCACCCTGCAATTGGCGCCGGACGACACTTGCGACTGGCCAAAGCGCCCTACGTCTTTAGCAGAACCTTTATAAAGGGTGATTTTAAAGATAAGGTAGTGGTGGGCCTCGACCTTCCCAAAGGACAAAAGTATCTCTGGGTAAAAGGCTTTTTCGGCGATGGCACGCTTTTGTACGATACCTATTCCGGTACCCAGGTTGAAGTTAAGAACGGACAGGTCATGCTCAACAATGAATATGACATTGCCTTACTGGAACTAGCCCAACACTAAGTCTATGCCTTGGAGTGAAGGGCAATCCGGTTGCCTTCAGAATCAATAAAAACAGCCATGTACCCTACATCGGCGGCTATTAGCGTTTTGTGCTTTATAATTTTCCCGCCGGCCTTTTCCACCCTGTTGAGCTCATTCTGTACATCGCCTGAAGAAAAATATACGAGGGGGCCATGCGTATCACTCGGTTTGTACCAGGAGGCATTTTTTACCAGGGATCCGGCTGCTCCCGGTTTGTTTTGACCAAATGGAAACCAACCCATAATAAGCTCGTTCATCGGGTGAAGCTCTACTTTAATTTCAAAGACTTCTTCATAGAATTTTTTGGCACGGTCCATGTCGTTCACCGGGATTTCGAACCAGCCAACCATATTTTCTTCCATCGCTTATGTTTTATTATTCCCCAAAAAGATCCTGCAGAATCTGTGCCGTTTGCCGTTAAGTTTTACCTTGTGCTGATTGGTGCACAATCTTATCCTCCCTTTCCAACTCTACCTTTAAAGCGGCAAGGCCTTCCTCGAAATCTTTGCCAACCATTTTGTCCATATTCATAAACAACATCATGATGCTCACCGGAAATTTATTTTTTCCGGAAAAACCCCAGCTAACCTTGCTGGTATTATCTGCCGTTTCGTCAACAACCAGATAACAGGCAGATGTTGATTTCCAGGGCTTAAAAAATCGAAGCTCGCCTTCCACCCGTTCCCCGGGGACAATTTTTTTAATCTCCTGTTCACCTTCCCCTACTTCCTTATTGCCCTTCCAGGAACTAATTGCTCCCACTTCCCCATCTGTTCCGCTGAACGTTTTAACCATGTTGGGATCCTTTTTCTCCCATGGCGACCAGCTTTCCTGGTTCTTTAAGAATCTCAGATATTCAAAAACCTCTCCTTTAGGTTTCCTGATTTCTATGGAGCGGGTAACATTGTAGTTTTTAGGTGCCAGAAATGCCAGGATAAGAATTAGCAGGAGAATCCCAGCAAGAAGATAGAATAATACGGTCATGGCTAATTTGTTAGTGGTGAATTAAATATAGGAAATTTACCGCAATAAACCACTGTGAGGCAAACGATAGCGATGGCATTCCTCCGGTCT
>CAYSVQ010000065.1:0-26940 GCA_964434565.1 uncultured Flavobacteriaceae bacterium
GGCTATTTTAATGTCGACAAGGATAGCAGCGCTATGTCCCTGGTTTTTAACCGCACGGTTAGCCTTAGGGATACCTGGGCCAGACAGGAACAAAGTTCCTCCTGATCAAATGTGTTATATCGCGGTGTCGGGGAATAATACCATTGCGGTACTTTGTCTATATTTTCTGGCAGTCTTTTAAAATATTCGCTATTCGTTTACGACAATATTTATGCGGATATGATTAAACTCCTGCCCCCTTATTTCATATATTGTGCTGGTAATAAGGACAGTGTTCTTCAGCCAAACGTCTTCCAACTGTTTTAATCCGTGATATAAGTAATGGGATTTTCAGTAAGGCGGTCTGAGCACGAAGGGCCGATCCTTAGGTATAATAATATTTATTAATTTTTAAAAGATACAATTATGTCAAAAGATAGTGGAAATGTTTTAATAGCGTTGTTAACCGGAGCGGTAGTGGGAGCCGGAGTAGGCATCCTGTATGCGCCGGACAAGGGCTCCAAAACCAGAAGGAAAATCAAGGAAAAGGCGCAGGAAACCAAAGATGAGATAAGCAGCCGCCTGTTACATGCAACGGAAGAACTTACCAAGACCGCCGACGCGAAGAAGGTTGATTTTGAACGAAGGCTGGATGAATCCATTTCTAATATGAGTTACAAGGCCGATGATATCATTGCAACCCTGGAACGCAAACTTGCCGATCTCAGAAAGAAGAACACACAATTGCAAAAGTAATCGTTAATGGCTTTTGAAGAGATCAGGGAGAATTATGTCGAAGCAGACACCAAGGTCAGGTCGTATATAGAGAAGACCGCCGAGTATTACCAACTGAAGGGATTTAAATTCCTTATGCAGGGGGTTACTTCGGTTTCCAAAGTACTGATCCTGGCCGCAATCGGGATTATGGCACTTTTCTTCCTATCTCTGGCGGCATCCTTTGGTATCGGGCAGATTCTTGATAACACCTTTTACGGGTTTTTATGCATTGGCTTGTTCTATGTAGTGGTTGGCCTGATTGTTTATGTTACCAGGCATAAGTTTGATAAACCCCTTCTAAAAAAGTTCTCAGAATTCTATTTTGACGAATCATGATGGATAAAAAGTATTCTTCCTTCGAACAGATTAATAAGGACCTAAAGATTCTCAGGTTGCAAAGGGAAGTCGATAAGGAACAACTAAAACTGAATATTGAACAGTTAAAAAGAAGTCTTTATCCTACCAGTCTGCTTGGCGGGGTTGGTGGAATAACAAAGAAATTCCTTTTAACCCTGATCATTAAAAAGGTTGTAAAAAAACTCAGTTAAAATTAACCGCAATAAGGCTAAAAACCCCTGAACTTCAAGCGAAGTCAGGGGTTTTTATTTAGTTGCTATACCCGGCACATTCATAACCCTGTTAGGAAGGCTTTTTCCTTTTTGGTTGCTTCATTGCTTCGCCAATCTGGTTACTGGCAGTAAAGGAAGCTACCATGTTGTTTAGCATATCGCTGCCTGCCTGTGGCGAATTTGGGAGTAAAATAAGGTTGCTGTGCGTTTCTTCGCCTATCGCCTGGAGGGTGTCGTAATGCTGCGTTACCACTATAAGCGCAGATGCCTCCTGGGAGTTGATACCAACCTTGTTCAATACTTCCACGGATTCTTCCAGCCCGCGGGCTATTTCGCGGCGTTGGTCTGCAATTCCCTGCCCCTGTAAGCGTTTACTTTCCGCTTCGGCCTTTGCTTTTTCAACAATCAGGATACGGGCCGCATCCCCTTCGAATTGTGCTGCGATCTTCTCCCTTTCGGAGGCATTGATTCTGTTCATAGCAGCTTTCACCTGGGCGTCCGGGTCTATATCGGTTACCAGGGTTTTAATGATATCGTAACCGTAATCCAGCATGGCGTCCTGGAGTTCGGATTTTACTGCATTGGCGATGTCGTCCTTTTTAACAAAGACATCGTCCAGCTTCATTTTGGGAACTTCCGCCCTCACCACGTCAAAAACATAGGAAGTAATCTGTTCGTGCGGATAATCAAGGATGTAGAAGGCTTCATATACCTTGTGGCGGATAACCACATATTGTACGGATACCTTAAGCTTTACAAACACATCGTCGAGAGTTTTGGTTTCCACTATAACATCGAGCTGCTGGATCTTGAGGCTCAGGCGCCCCGCGATGCGATCTACCAGAGGAATTTTCAATTGAAGCCCCGAATTCCTGATCCCGAGGAAACGTCCAAAGCGCTCCAGAATAACTGCCGTTTGCTGTTTTACCACGAAGAAGGAGGCAAATAACAGAACAATAACAAAAAAAACAATAGGTATTATAATTAAATTGCCCATAATTAGTGTTTTATAAAAGAATTGAAAGATAAAAAGACTTTGTTATATCAGTACCGTAAATTGTAATTAGTTACAGCATGGTCGGCAAATATGCCAGTACAGGGATAGCGGGATAAATAGCTTGGGATGGGAATCCTGATTTAACCGGTGATACCGTTGAACTGCCTTATAGCATAGCGGATCCTGTCCAGGCATTCCTGTTTTCCCAAAACTTCCATGACATCAAAAAGGTGAGGTCCCATAAGGTCGCCTACCAATACCAGGCGAAGGGGCGCCAGTAACTTTCCCAACGAAAGCCCTTCGGCCTCTATCCATGCTTTAATTTCGTCCTCAAGGCTGTCGGCCTCAAAATTATCCATTGACAGGAGTACGGGTTGCAAGGATGTTAAGATGTTACTGGTATCGCCTTTCCAGTGCTTCTTCACGGCGTTCTCGTTAAAAGACTCAGGCGCAGTGTAAAAGTAGTTGCCTGTTTCCCAGAATTCTTCAACAAAGCTGACACGCTCCTTTAGGAGGGCTACGGTTTTTTCTATATAGGGCTTTTCGGGCAAAATCCGGGATTTGGCTGTCCGGGCGGCTACCTCACTTATCCTTGCCTCAAGAATGGGTTGGAATAAGCTACTGAGCTCAGCAACACTAAGCTTCTGAATATACTGATGATTGTACCATTTGGTTTTTTCGGGATCAAAGCGCGCTCCTGATTTATGTACCCTTTCCAGGCTGAATGCAGAACTAAGCTCTTCAATGTTGAACAGTTCCTGTTCCGTTCCCGGATTCCATCCCAGCATCGCAAGGAAATTGATAACAGCTTCGGGCAGGTAACCGCTTTCCCGGTAACCGACCGATTCTTCCCAACTAAGCGGATAGACCGGAAATCCCATCTTTTCTCCATCCCTTTTACTGAGCTTCCCTTTTCCTTCGGGTTTCATGATCAGGGGCAAATGGGCAAACTCCGGGCTTTCCCATTTAAATGCCCTGTACAACAGATTATGAAGCGGAAGGGAGGGTAGCCATTCTTCTCCCCGTATAACATGTGAGATTTTCATCAGGTGATCGTCTACGATATTGGCCAGATGGTATGTAGGCATTCCATCGCTTTTATAAAGAACTTTGTCATCAAGAATATTAGTGTCGATTTCAATTTCGCCCCTGATTATGTCCTGCATAACAAGGCGCTCGTCCTTTGGTGACTTGAAGCGGATCACATAGTCTGTTCCCGCTTTTAGGGCCGCTTCGGTTTCAACTTCGCTCATGGATAGCGAATTCCGGAGCTGTTCCCTGTTCTCCCAGTTATAGCCAAAGGCCCCACCCTTAGACACCAGTTCCGCCCGTTGCTTGTCCAGCTCCTCAGGGGTATCAAATGCATAGTAGGCATCCCCGGTTTTCACCAGTATTTCGGCGTAATCCCGGTAGAGATGTTGCCGTTCACTTTGTCTGTACGGGCCATATTCACCACCGATATCCGGTCCTTCGTCAAAATGTAGGCCACACCATCGCAAAGCCTCTATGATGTATTGTTCCGATCCGGCCACATACCGGTTCCTATCTGTGTCTTCTATTCTTAAAATGAACGCACCATTATGTTTTTTGGCAAACAGGTAATTGTAAAGCGCGGTTCTGACGCCGCCTATATGGAGGGGCCCGGTGGGGCTTGGCGCAAATCGGACACGAATAGCTCGCTTCATTTGAATTTTTTATCATGTAAAGATAAGGCGAGAACCTGAGAATAAAACATTCTGTGGGCTTCGGCTTCAATGCGGCAGTCAGCTTCGACATCCATGCGCCTTCCTGTGATATTAGATGTCAGCTTGTAACTATAGTGCTAAAATTGGCCTCCGGACTGAAATGTTCAGTAGTGTTTTCAGTTCTTTACGGATGATGCATGAATTTATTTGCCACATCCCCGGCAATGAGTTTTAACAGTATTTTTAACCGGAGACTCTGGTTTATCGGGTAAATTGCTATTAAATTATTTTGAATTTGAATAGTTATCCTCTTATTGTTGAGAAACTTACCCGCTTTCATAACAGGTATTATACCCGCATGCTGATCAGAGGCGGACTTTTATTCACCGCCGTCGGCCTGATGATTCTTTTTGGGGTGCTGTCTGTTGAATATTTTCTTTGGCTGGGTACCTGGGGCCGGTTTATATTGTTGTTTCTTGGACTGGCAGCCCAATGTTATCTATTGTTCAGGTTTATACTAACACCACTTTTTTTCCTGCTTAAATTCCGGAGCGGAATTAGTAATAAACAGGCCTCCCTCTTAATTGGTCAGCACTTTCCCGAAGTTGGAGATAAGCTATATAACCTGCTTGACCTTGCGGAGGACAATGATAAATCTGAGCTGCTCCTTGCAAGTATGGAACAACGTTCCATACAGCTGGCGCCCGTTCCTTTTACCAAGGCGGTTGATTACAGAGAAGCCTGGAAGTATGTCAGGTTTTTGCTAATCCCGGCATCTGTTTTTTTGTTGATTTGGTTTTTGGGCGATCTTAGCGGTTTTTTTGGGTCTTACCAAAGGGTACTTAATTACAATACGGCTTACCAGCCCCCGGCACCATTTGTTTTTGAAACCCTGATGGGAGGTCCTGATGTATTGGAAAATGAAACCTTTACCGTGCAGGTAACTACCAGGGGTACTGTTAAACCTGAGTCGATTAATATTCATATTAATGGGCGTGATTATTTTTTACAGGAAGACGGCGGCATTTTTTACTACACCTTCAAACCACCTTTAACGTCTGCTGAATTTTATTTTAGCGCGAATGGTATAAAATCGGAAATATTTAAGTTGAATGCGGTTCCTGTACCGGCTATCGAGGATTTTGTAATGAAATTGGATTATCCTTCTTATCTGAACAGGCGCGCGGACTCAATCAGGAGTACGGGTAATGCGGTTTTTCCCGAAGGGACCCATGTACAGTGGAACATACGGGGAAAGAATACCGGTGCTATTCAGCTGAAGACCGGGGATAGCGTTTTACAGTTCGCCTCGGGAACGAACGATTTCAGGCTATCAAGAAATGTCTACCAGAATTTGGCATATCAGATTATTACGTCCAACGATCATGTAGCGGCCTACGAGGTACTGAGCTATGAATTTAAAGTGATTAAAGATGCTTACCCTGTAGTTAAGGTAAAGGAACAAAGGGATTCGCTTGCTCCGGGGATAGCCTACTATTCCGGGGAAGCCTCGGATGATTACCGGATAGAATCGGTGAATCTGGTGGTGTATCCCGAAGGATTTGAAGAAGAAAGTAAGACCCTTGAGCTTAAGTTGCCGGAAGATAATTACGAACAATTTTATTACACCTTTCCCAGCGGTTTGGAATTGGATGAAGGTAGAAATTATAAATTTTATTTTACCGCTACAGACAATGATGCCCTGCGTGGGGGAAAGTCAGGCAAATCACAAGAGTTCAGCATGCGAATATTGAATGAACGGGAAGCTAGGCAGCAACAGCTGCAATCTCAGCAAAATTTGATTGGCGGAATGAACAGGACCCTGGATTCATTCAGGGAGGATAATGAGTCTTATGAAGATGTCAGGCGACTTCAAAAGGAATCAAAGGAATTGAACTATAATGAGCAATCGGAAATACGGGATTTTCTGCAGCGACATAAGGATCAGGAAGAGATGATGGAGAAGTTCAGCCGAGAACTAAAGGAGAATCTGGCTGAACAACGGGAACAGGATCCCTTGAATAAATTATTACAGGAGCGTCTGGAGAGAAGGGAGTTGGAAGCCAAAAGAAATGCCGCCTTACTTGAGGAGTTAAGGAAAGTGGCAGATAAGATAGATAAGGAGGAGTTAGGGAAAAGGCTGGAGGAACTTGGAAAGCATCGTCAGAGCAATGAACGTAGTTTAGAGCAAATCCTGGAGTTAACCAAACGGTATTATGTGACTGAAAAGGCTGCTGAATTGGCCCGGGATCTTGAAAGACTCGCACAAAAGCAAACCGGCTTAGGTGAGCAGGAAAGCAGGGATTCTGTTAGTGCCCGGTCTCAGGAACAGCTTAACAGGGAGTTCGACGGCAGGATGAAGGAGCTGGATACGTTAAAATCTGAGAACGAAGGTTTGAAGAAACCACTTGGTTTTGAGATTGATAAGAAGGAGGTAGAATCTGTAAAGGATGATCAACAGAAGGCCTTTGAGGGATTAAGCAAAGAGGAATCAGAGCAGAAGAAGGATGGTTCTGAACCTTCAGATAGGAACAGCGACACTCAGTCCAGGCAAAAGGAGGCAGGTCGTAAGATTAGTAAAATCAGTGAACAATTAAGGCAATCTGCATCGGCCGGAGGAGGCGAAAGTGGTATTACCGAAGACGCGGAAATGTTGCGACAGATTTTGGATAATCTTATTACTTTTTCATTTAAGCAGGAGCGATTATTTGAGCGGATGGAAAGAGAGGGAGCGGAGTTAAAGAGCTTTAATGAACAGGTGAGGGAGCAGCGCGAATTGCGTGAACTGTTTGGTCATATAGACGATAGCCTGTTTGCACTTTCCCTTCGCAGGGCTGAGATTTCGGAACTGGTGAATGAACAGATTACCGAGGTATATTACAATACAGACAAAGCAATTGAAAGTATTGCTGAAAATCGGGTTTATCAGGGAATTTCGCATCAACAGTATGTCTTTACTGCTGCCAACACCCTGGCCGATTTTCTCGCGGGGGTTCTGGACAACATGCAACAGAGCCTTGGCATGGGTTCCGGACAAGGTAGTGGCGGGGGCTTTCAGTTACCGGATATCATTAAAGCTCAGGGGGAATTGAAGGATAAAATGGGCGAATCCGGCGCAGGCAAGAAAGATGGCCCTGGTGAAGAAGGACAGTCTCCCGGGAATGAAGGTGAAGGCGAACAAGGCGAGGGAAATGGGGAACAAAAGAACGGACAAGGCTCTGGAAATAGCGGTAATGACGGAAAGGAGGGTAACACTGGGCAGCCCGGGCAGAGTGAGAGTGAGTTGTCTGAGATTTACGAGATTTATAAAGAGCAACAACAGATACGAGCTGCACTTGAGAAACAGTTATCCGATTTAATAAGGGAGGGAGACAGGCAGTTGGCAGAAAGGATTTTGAAGCAAATGGAGCGGTTTGAGAATGAGTTATTGGAAAGGGGTATTACCGAGCACACTATGAACAGGATGAACAGTATTGAACATGAACTATTGAGAATGGAGAATGCCGCGCTTAAACAAGGTGAGAAAATGGAGCGGGAAAGCCAGACAAACAAGAGGCAGTTTGCAAACCCGCTTACTACTAGGCCTACGGGAATTGAGGTTTTTAAGGAGGAGGTTGATATTTTAAACCGCCAGGCATTACCTTTGCGGCAAGTTTACCAGCTTAAGGTGAGGGATTACTTTAGAGAAGATGATTAATTATCACTACGAAGCAGATTTTGAATTGAGGAACCCCGCAAAATATACCGACTGGTTGCTAACAGTAGCAAGTACTGAGAGGAAAACGATTGGGGAGATTACTTATGTGTTTGCGTCTGATGCGTATGTACTTGAAATGAACAGGAAGTATCTGGACCATGATTACTATACGGACATTCTTACATTTGATTATTCCGATGGAGAAGAGTTCTCCGGGGATATATTTATATCTGTGGACAGAGTAAGGGAGAATGCTTTGTTATTTCATCAGGAGGAGAATGTGGAGTTATTAAGGGTAATGGCTCATGGAATGTTACACCTTTTCGGATATAAGGATTCAAATCAATGTCTAACAGAACTGATGCGGAAGAAGGAGGATGAAATGATCAAATTGTTCCACGTGGAACATTAATTGTTACTATGTTTGATAAGGAATATGATATAATTGTTGTTGGAGGGGGTCATGCAGGGGCCGAGGCCGCAGCTTCTGCTGCAAATATGGGCTCTAGGGTTTTGCTTGTTTCGATGAACCTGCAGACAATCGGGCAAATGTCGTGTAATCCGGCCATGGGCGGGATTGCGAAAGGACAAATCGTCAGGGAGATTGATGCCCTTGGGGGCTATAGTGGAATAGTGACTGATAGATCTGCCATTCAATTTAAAATGCTTAATAAATCTAAAGGGCCGGCAATGTGGAGCCCCCGGACCCAGAACGACCGGATGCGGTTTGCCGAGGAGTGGAGGATTATGCTGGAGGCCACCCCCAATGTTGATTTCTATCAGGAAATGGTTACTTCATTGGTACTGGAGGGTGACAGAGTTTGTGGAGTTCGTACATCGCTGGGCATACAGATTGCTTCCAGAGCTGTGATCCTAACGAACGGCACATTTTTGAATGGTCTGATTCATATTGGCGACAAACAGTTTGGTGGCGGAAGAGCAGGTGAAAAGGCAGCCACCGGGATAACAGAGCAATTGATTTCTATAGGGTTTTTTAGCGGGCGTATGAAAACCGGCACCCCACCAAGAGTTGATGGCCGTTCCCTGAATTATAGTAAGATGATTCCACAGCCCGGTGACGAAACTCCGGAGAGGTTTTCATTTTTGGACACTCCTGTTTTAAATGTCCAACGGGATTGTCATATGGCGCATACAAGTCCGAGGGTACATGATCTGTTAAGAGAAGGTTTTAGCAGGTCGCCCATGTTTAATGGACGAATTAAAAGTTTAGGTCCTCGGTACTGCCCTTCCATTGAGGATAAGATCAATCGGTTTGCTGATAAGGACAGTCATCAATTATTTGTTGAGCCGGAAGGCTGGAATACGGTAGAAGTTTATGTGAATGGTTTTTCTACCTCCTTACCTGAAGATATACAGTTTAAGGCACTGCGATCTGTGGAGGGCTTCGAGCGGGTGAAGTTCTTTCGCCCGGGATATGCTATTGAATACGATTATTTCCCTCCAACCCAGTTGAAACATACACTGGAAACCAAATTGGTTGACAACTTGTATTTTGCAGGACAGATCAATGGTACCACAGGATATGAAGAGGCTGCTTCCCAGGGCATCATGGCGGGAATTAATGCTCACCTGAAACTTTCGGATAAGGACCCCTTTGTGCTGAAGAGAAACGAGGCGTATATTGGAGTGCTTATTGATGATTTAATTACCAAAGGCACAGAGGAACCATATCGTATGTTTACTTCAAGGGCAGAGTATCGAACGCTGTTACGCCAGGACAATGCTGATTTACGACTTACTCCGCGAAGTTTCGAAATAGGCCTTGCCGGGGAAGATCGCTTGCGGAGGGTAGAGGAAAAGGAATTTAAATCCAATGCTTTTATCGATTTCTTCAGGAATACTTCCTTTAAGCCTGAGGATATGAATCCTATTCTTGAAACCCTCAACTCCTCACCGGTAAAACAATCGGATAAAATGTTTAAAGTGTTTGCAAGACCAAGGGTAACTATGGAACATATGTTGCAATTGGAGGAGGTCTCCGGTTTTGTTTCGGAGCACAACCTGGGCAGGGAGGTACTTGAGCAGGCAGAGATACAGGTTAAATACTCCGGTTATATTAATAAGGAAAAACTGAATGCTGATAAACTTCAGCGATTAGAAAATATTAAGATTCCTGAAGGATTCGATTATTATAAGTTAAAATCGCTTTCCTATGAAGCGAGGGAAAAGCTGGAGCTGGTAAGGCCTGCCACCATTTCACAGGCTTCAAGGATATCCGGGGTGTCGCCCAGTGATATCAGCGTACTTTTGGTTTACCTGGGGAGGTAGCCCAGACAATGTTCCACGTGGAACATTCTCGTATCATTCAATTAATAATATTACAAAATAGATATCGTATAAACAGAAGGATCCTTCCTTTCACACGATTAACTTCCCTTTGGATCGACTATGGATTTTTATTTAAAAACCCGCGATTTTGCGGTTAGTGGTGAAAGTTTTGAATTGTATAGGAATACGGAGTTCGACATGCTTTCAACCGTGCCCCAGCCCGAAAGGTTGGAACCCTATTATGCAAGTGAAAATTATATCTCCCATACAGATTCCGGCAATGGCCTTATTAACAAACTTTACCAGGGGGTAAAGAAATTATCATTAAGTCGTAAGCTTAATTTGATAGCCAAATACCACAAACCCGGATCCAGGCTGTTGGATGTTGGTGCCGGTACAGGAGATTTTGTAGCCGCGGCTTTAAAAAAAGGATGGGAAGCCACCGGAGTGGAACCCGGCCAGGTGGCACGGGAACGGGCCGGTTTAAAAAAGATAGAATTATTGGACAACCTTGACCGGCTTGTTGGATATTATGATGTAATTACGCTATGGCATGTGCTTGAGCATTTCCCCGACCTCGATACGGAACTGGATAGTTTACTTAGCTATCTGCGGACCGGAGGCACCCTGGTGCTGGCTCTGCCAAATTATAGGTCCTGGGACGCCGTGCATTACGGGGAGTTTTGGGCAGCATATGATGTCCCCAGACATTTATGGCATTTCTCCAGTAAAAGTATTGGAATCTTGTTTCGAAAAAGAGGCTTCGAACTGATAATGACTTATCCCTTGTGGTTCGATGCTTTTTATATCTCCATACTATCTGAAAAATATCAAAATAATAATTTCGGATTATTGAGGGGGCTTGTTAATGGATGCAGATCTAACCTCACCGCGCTTGACACAGGAGAATACTCTTCCCTTATATATGTGCTGAAAAGGGCTTAAAACGATTTATAGCGCGCCTGATGCGCTTTTGTTGGATTATCGAACCTTAGCCCCTCCTGTCGAATAAACGCTTCTTAGAAAGCAACACAGAGGTCCTTTACAATAGTTTTACTATATACATGAACGTACTTGATATAGATATTTATTATCAAAATTATTTTGAGAAAAAACTTGAACTAAGGTTATAGTTCGGGGGATATGGGAATCAGTTGATTTATACAAGACTATCTCGAAAACCTTTGCTATTTTTGCCCATCAAAATTTTTAAAAATGAAGAAATTAATATTGGGAATATCTTTGCTCGCAGCAGTTGCCTGCCAGCAACAAAAGATCGGATATGTAGACAACGTCAGGATGATGGATGAATATCAGGAAAAGATTGATATTGAGGCCGAATTCCAAACCAGGTCCGAAACATTGGGGAAGAAAAGGGATAGTATTTCACAGGAATTTCAGAAGGAGGCCCAGGAATTCCAGCAGCAGGCCCAGGGAATGTCGCAACAAAAGGCCCAGGAGCAGTATGGGAGCCTGCAACAGAGGGGTCAGATCATGGGGCAACAACTTCAACAGGAAGAACAACAACTTCAATTACAGGGCCAGACCGAAATGGATAGCCTGATTACCAAGGTAAGGAATGAAATAAAGAAATACGGAGAGGATAACGGCTATACGTTCATTCTCGGCGGCGGAAATGGTGGTAGTGTTCTTTATGGAGACGAAGCAAAGGATGTTACGGATGAAATTGTAAAGATCCTTAACGAGAAATATAAAGAGTAAACCGCAGCCTGAAGTACTTGAGATTTCTGGAAAGGAATGATATTCCGGTGACGGCTTACAGTTTATAGTTGATTAGTAAGTTGGTGTATTTGGAGATGTGTGTTTTTGCCTGCCCGCCGCAGGTGGGTTTATTTGGCTGCCCTGGAAAATAGAAAAAGGGCAACCTTATTCAGGCATGCTCAAATGGGTATATCTTTATAATTATGAGCGTCCCCATGGTTCACTGAAAAATATGAAACCAAAAGAGTTTGGACACTTATGTTGAGACACTAGCAGATCAACATAAACCAGTAATACAGATTAATTATTAACCAGAAAAAAGGCAACCTTATTCAGGCATGCTCAATGCTCAAACCCGGAACTCTGAACCCGGAACCCCTTTACCTGCTTGTTTATTGCAGCCGAAAAGTTTAATTTGAAGTTGGGGAGGGGTTAGCATTCCCCTTAACTATCCAGGTTTTATTTTTTTTATTAAAAGGCAGTGATCCCCTAATTCAACCATAAAATAAGTAACGGAAAAAGATCAACCTAGTTCAGTCATGCTAAAACCTTGGACCCGGAACCCTATCCTTGCAATAAATAAACCAGAAAAATGGCAGGCATAAAGTAAATTACAATGGTGCGGGCGCCGTCATAATCCTTTGCCATTCGCTGGCCAAAAAGCAGCATCAGCAGGGCCGCACAACTAATAATGGCGCCATAAAGAGCCCAGTTTCGCTCGCCCGACATTAGAAGTTGAAATACCCCCAGGGAACAAAAAACAGCCGCAGTAATTTCGGTAACAAGAATTATAGCAAGCAACAGCGGCACTAAATCCTTTAAAAGGGACTTTTCAAAATGCCCCCTGAGCCAGCCCAGATTTCCCTTCCAGCCCAAAAGTTTGTCAAGGCCACTTTGAAGGAAGGTGATTATAAGAAACAGCAGCAGGAGGATTTCGGGGGAGAATTTCAAAAATTGGTCCATGGCTAGTTTATATTAGGCAGCTTTCTTGTGTAGAAGGCGCGTAAGGCGAATAGAAAGGTCGGTGAAAATAATCTTCGAATTACCATTTCGTTCAATATGGTAGATAGCTTCCTCAAGTTCTTCCACGATCAGCTGAACGTTTTTTTCATGTACGAAGGCAGCAAACTTTTCGAGTTTAAATCCATCTACATGGATTTTCATATACGCCAGCGGACGGGCGTTGTAGTTGATGAGCATAGCCTGTCTTATAACGCTGAGGCAGTACAACAGAAAGTTCTTTTGTGTTTCCCGTCCTGTACCAGATATTTCTTCACTCCATAATATAAGTTCGTGAATGGCTGTTTTGTTGCCTTTGGCCTTAAAAGCTGATCGCACCCATTGAACGAACCATTGTTCAAAAACCAGGTCCTCAGAATCCCGGTTCATCAGATCGATGGCTTTGTTAAAGTTTCCGTGGGACTCATGTGCTATTTGCATGGCCTCGTCTTTGGGCAAACCTCTGGCAACCAGGGCAGTGGCAATGGCATCTTCCGCAAGTGGCGGGAAACGCAGAATCTGGCAACGCGACCTTATTGTTTGTAGCAGTTGCTCCTCTTCCTCAGCAATTAGCAGGATAACGGTTTTAGGAGGGGGCTCTTCAATTAGCTTTAATAATTTATTGGAAGCAGGGATATTAAGGCGTTCAGCCATCCAGACCAACATGATTTTATAACCGCCTTCATATGATTTTAGCGATAGTTTCTTAACTATGTCTTGGGCATCGTCAACCCCTATTTGTCCCTGCTTTTTTTCGATACCAGTTTGCCGGTACCAGTCGAAAAGGTTCCCGTAGGGCTGATCCTTTAAAAACTGACGCCACTCTGCCATATAATGATCGCTCACTGCATGGGATTTAATCTTGTCAGAATTGGCTACCGGGAAAGTGAAATGAAGGTCGGGATGGGAAACAGCAGCGCACTTTCGGTTACAGGCCTCATTTCCCCCGGTGTTTTCTTCGCCGGTATTGCCACAGAGCACATAACGGGCATAGGCAAGAGCCATTGGTAAGGTGCCACTCCCCTCCGGCCCGACAAATAATTGGGCATGGGGAACACGGCCCGCATCGGCGCTCCCGGCCAGGTGCCGTTTAATGTGGGAAAGCCCTAAAACTTCACTGAAAAGCATATGGCCAAATATAAGCGAATTGTTTTTGCGACACCATTTTTATCAACGCCCGCCTTTACCCGAGCATATTAAATCTTTACATTTGCCGATATCAATAAAAACCGCACAAATGATCACTATTGACGATTTTGATTTCAAAGATAAAAAAGCATTGATTCGGGTGGATTTTAATGTCCCTTTGGACGAAGAATTCAGGGTAACCGATACAAACCGCATTGAAGCCGCCAGGCCTACTATAATTAAAGTACTGGAAGACGGCGGAAGCGCAGTTCTTATGAGTCATTTAGGACGCCCAAAGGCGGCACCGGATCCGGACTTGTCTTTGGAACATATCGTAAAAACGGTTTCGGAAATCATGGGGGTCAATGTTAAATTTGTCAATGACTGCGTGGGGGATAAAGTTAAAGCTGCGGTAGACAGCCTGGAACCGGGAGAGATTTTACTCCTTGAAAACCTGCGGTTTCATGCAGGTGAGGAAAAAGGGGATGAGGAATTTGCAAGGCAACTTTCAGAACTTGGAAATATATATGTCAATGATGCTTTTGGGACCGCTCACAGGGCACACGCCTCAACCACTATTGTTGCTAAGTATTTCCAGGGAAAAAAATGCTTCGGATACCTGTTGGCCAGGGAAATTGAGGCTATAGAGAAAATAATGCAGTCCGGAGAAAAGCCGGTTACAGCAATCCTGGGCGGGGCCAAAGTATCTTCCAAAATTACCATTATAGAGAATATCCTCGATAAGATTGACCACCTCATCATCGGAGGGGGAATGACCTACACCTTTGTTAAGGCTCGCGGAGGAAAGGTTGGCGATTCCATTTGTGAGGACGACAAAACCGAAATGGCCTTAGAAATCCTGAAAAAGTCAGAAGAAAAAGGAGTGAAAGTACATCTGCCTGTAGATGTTATTGCAGCAGATGACTTCAGCAACGATGCCCGGACGAAGGTTGTGGCTGTAGATGAGATCCCCGATGGTTGGCAGGGACTGGATGCCGGACCCGAAACTCTGGATAACTTTGGTAAGATTATTCTGAAATCAAGAACTATCCTGTGGAATGGGCCTATTGGAGTTTTTGAAATGCCGAACTTCGCCAAAGGCACGATCGCCATTGGAAATTATATAGATAAGGTCACTAAATCCGGGGCGTTCTCACTTGTAGGCGGGGGAGATTCGGTGGCTGCAGTTAAGCAGTTTGGCTTCGAAGAAAAAGTAAGTTATGTTTCCACGGGGGGCGGGGCAATGCTCGAAAGCCTGGAAGGTAAAGTACTCCCCGGCATAGCGGCAATATCAGGAGAGTAATAACGTTATTATTTTTGTAGACGGGGAGAAATTAAGAGCTGCATGAGCTTTAATTTCCTGTTTACGTAAAAAAACACGATTTTCGTTATTCTCACCGCCAAAGAGCATCCATATGACCACACATTTTAAGCTTAGCCTTGGAATAGCAATCCTGCTATTGACCGTTCCCGCCCGGGCACAGGAAACTCCATTGAATGCCGCGGAGTTGGATGTTGCATTACAGGCTGAGGCTTCTGTAGCCGATAGCCTTGTAGTTGTAGCCCTTGAGGATGAGATTCCTCTTGACCTCGAGAAAAAGGCATCGGATGGCGATATGGAAGCCCTGTCTGGCAGTGCTCCAAAAAGAAAAATTTTCCTCGCCGACCAGGACGAGGCGGCGCGATACGACAGTCTTTGGATGAAGGAATTGTATGAATATTCCTCCCTTTTTGATGATATGTACGACGAAGTAACCGAACTTGCCCTGGATACTGCCGTTGTTGAGATAAAAAAAGTGAACACCGAGGAATTAAAGGAACGCCTGGCACTCCTCAATCAAAAAACCCCTTTTAACATTGCTTATAACGCTTCTCTGGAGAATGTCATCAATTCTTTTCTGGTACGCAGAAAAGACCTGATGGAACGGATGCTCACAGTAAGCCAGTTCTATTTTCCCATGTTCGAAGAGGCATTGGACAAATATAACCTTCCGCTGGAAATCAAATACCTGGCAATTGTGGAGTCAGCGCTTAATCCCCGGGCACGTTCCAGGGTTGGGGCAACAGGGCTGTGGCAATTTATGTATGGTACCGGAAAAATGTATGGCCTGGACGTTAGCAGTTACGTAGACGAAAGGCAGGATCCCATTAAGGCAACAGAGGCCGCCTGCAAATATCTATCGCGATTATACGAGATTTTTGGGGATTGGGATCTGGCACTTGCGGCATACAATTCGGGCCCGGGCAATGTGAACAAAGCGATAAGAAGATCCGGCGGATATACCAATTACTGGAATATAAGGCGAAACCTGCCCAGGGAAACTGCAGGATACCTCCCTGCCTTTCTGGCTACCATGTATATCTTTGAGTACGCGAAGGAACACGACCTCAAAATCCGCAAGGTAGACAGGCCCTTATTTGAAACGGATACCCTCCATATTAAAAACACCATAACGTTTGATCAGATTTCGGAATTGGTAAACGTCAGCAGTGAAGAACTGGCCATCCTAAACCCTTCCTATAAACTGGCAATCATTCCGAAAATTAATGGAGAAACCAATATCCTGAGGCTCCCAAAGCATGCCATAGGTACTTTTGTTAACAACGAAGCTGCAATTTATGCTCATGTGGCAGAGGAACTTAAAAAAACAGAAACGCCACTCCCCCAACTCGTGGCTGAAGAACACATTCGATACAGGGTTAAAAGCGGAGATTATCTGGGAAGGATTGCCCAGCAGTACGGAGTGGGGGTTAGTGAAATTATGCGATGGAACGGCCTCCGAAGCAATATGCTCCGGGTGGGGCAGCGGCTTACCATTTATCCGAGGAAAGGCGTAACTACTTCCGCCAACTCCGGTAATCAAACTGCTGCTTCCGCAAACAGAGATGCCGACGCCAGGATCCATGTGGTAAGGGAAGGTGACTCCCTATGGACAATATCCAAAAAATATCCTGGAATTACCGTCGAAAATTTACGAGAATGGAACGGTCTTAGTGGTAGTAACCTGAGACCAGGCACAAAATTGAAATTGTGTAACTGTTCGTCGTAATCAACAGTACTTATGAAATATATCGGAACACTATCTTTTCTGCTCTTATTCCTTTTCTCTTCCTGTGAGGGAGGTAAGGGAGCGAAAAAAGCCTATAAGCCAGAATCCCTGGGCGCCATCAATCAGCTCGCTGTGGTAATGGAAGACCCTCTTTGGGAAAGTGAAGTTGGGGATAAAGTAAGAGAGTATTTCGCGGCGCCCATAGTAGGACTAACCTGGGATGAGCCCATCTTTAGCATCGAACAGATGCCACAACGCGTATTTACTGGCACCACACGTAACCGGAGGGCTGTCCTTTTCGTCGCTATAGACAGTGTGGATATCGCCCATGTAAAAACAGACCTTTACGCCAGGCCTCAGAAAGTGGCAGTGATTAAAGGGAGAAACAGACAGGAAATTATAGAAAACCTTGAAGCCACAGCCGAATCCATGGTAGCCGAGATCCGGAAGATGGAAATCGAGGAAATGCAGGCAAGGTTTTACAGGTCGCTTAGCAAGGATAAGGTGCTGGAGGAGGAATTCGGAATTTCCCTTAACCTTCCCTCCCTCTATAAACTGGGAAAACGGGAAGACGGCTTTATATGGATAGACCGCGAGATACAGAAAGGCACTATGAATATTCTCGCCTATGAAATGCCGCTTGATAGTTTTCAAAATGACACCACCCGAGTAAGTAACATTGTAAAAATGAGGGATTCTGTCGGGCAACGATTTATCCCTGGTCCTGACCTTCCCTCCAAGGAGACCTATATGGTTACCGAAAAGGCATTTGCACCTTATGTGTTTACTGCCGAAATAGCGGGGAAGGAAACACTCGAAGCAAGGGGAATATGGGAAGTGCACAACTATCCTATGGCCGGCCCTTTCATTACTTATATCATAAGGGATGAGGCAAACAACCGTAATCTGGTGCTGGAAGGATTTACTTTCGCCCCCTCCACAAATAAAAGGGATTATATGTTTGAACTTGAGGCCATTATCAAAACCGTGAAATTCCAGTAAGAATTCCGGTAATTCACCTATGACAGCTCTTCTTATCTATAGTGCCGCATAAAGGCGCTATTTTGTGCCTGCCCATTTTTGCCATTTTTGAATCTATCCAAAGGGAAATCCGGTGATTACACGATACACGAAGGCGTAAAGGACAATGATAAAAATTGAAAAGCAGAACCAAAAAAAGGCTTTGAAATAATATTGAATCAGAATATGGCCGATTTGCCTGAAGGCTTCCAGGTATATGTCTCTGAGGATTAAAATTCGCTTCATAATGTTTTGGTTGGTGGTAGGGTATATACATCTAACTCCAAATGGGGCCTGAATAATATGGCACTTCGGCCAAAATGTTGTCAATCATAGCGTAAATGTTGTGAAAATCAACTGCTTATAAATCTACCGGGAATTCAGGCAGCTTTCGGGTCTTTCGTAAGAGATGCCCATTGAACGTAATTTATAATCAAAACAGGGGTATTGCCTGTTGGGGGTGCCATATAAAACCTCCACGTTACATGTTCACAATGATAAATTCGGATCTCCTGTTTTTTTCATGTTCGCTGGCATTACAGTGCACAGTACCGTTGCATTCGTTAAGTAAACGTTCTTCTCCATATCCCGTAGCACTTTCAATCCGATCCGCCGCTATTCCCTGATTTATGAGATAAGCCCTTGAGGCCTTTGCCCGCTGGTCTGAAAGATATTTGTTGTATACTGCCGGCCCCCGGGAATCGGTATGCGACTCTATCCTGATGATCATTTCCGGGTATTCCTGCATGACATCAACCAGCTTATCCAATTCCTGAGCGGCATCCGGTCGGATGGTGAACTTGTCAAAATCAAAGTAAATCATATCCGTCCTCAGCTTTTTTATACCTTCTTCCACAAGGATTCTGTCTTCCAGCCGTTCCAGGGCCACTGCAATTTCTACCTTTTGATTGTCCAGGGTGGCCACAGGTCTTTCAAGGGGTTTATATTCCTGATTTGTTACCCGAAGTACATACCTTGTGGAACTCTCCAGGTCTTTAAAGATAAAGGTGCCATCCTGCCCGCTAACCATTTCTTTCAGTTTCCTCTTATTTTCATCAAGTAACTCTATGAGGGCCTCAGGTACCACATCGCCGCCTACCAGCTCTGTGATGACCCCGGAAACGGCATTGTTATTGGTCTTTTCCACGGGTAAGCGCTCAAAGGAATAGATATCGTCATCTCCTTTTCCGCCTGTTCGATTTGAGGCGAAATAGCCTTTTTGAGTTGCTTCTTTTACAATAAAGGAAAAGTCGTCCTTTTCGCTGTTAATAGGTTTCCCGAGGTTTCTCACCTCGAGGAATCCGTCCTCCCCGTTATAGGCCACCTCGTATATATCAAGCCCTCCAATGCCCACATGCCCGTCTGAAGAAAAGTATAGTTTAGATTCGTTTATAAAAGGGAACATCTCTTTTCCTTCCGTATTAATGTCGGGCCCCAGGTTGCGTGGTTCCGAAAAGCTTCCGTCATCCCCCACATCAACCACGAATATATCTGTCCCACCAATTGTACCGGGCATATCTGATACAAAATAGAGTTGTTTTCCGTCTGGGCTCAGGGCAGGATGGCCGGTGGAGTATTCGTTACTGTTAAAAGGCACTTCCGAGGCCGTGCTCCATTCTCCGTCTATCTTAAACGATCGGTAAATTTTGAGATTGTTCACCCCTTTTTTATCCCTTTTCAGTTTTTTGCTGAAATTGTTACGGGTAAAGTACATGGTAGTGTTGTCCGGGGAAAAGGTAACACCAGCCTCATGATACTTGGTGTTCACCTTCCTGGAGAATTTAACGGCATCCTGTATCTCCGGACTTTCCTGGTTTAGTTTGCCCACATATAGGTCCAGGAAAGGCTGATTATTCCAGTTATAACGGCGGGTTGTAAAAACTGAGGAATCTGAGGCGGAGGCAAATACCACCTCATTTTCGTCATAGAACATGGGGGCAAAGTCCGAATAGACGGAATTGATGGCGAGGTTCCTTATTGTAAACTGCTCTTCCGCTTCAAGGATATTGTCGAGGAGTACCTCCCTGGTATCCGCATGGCCGGAAGAGCCATCCAGACCTGCTGCCTGATGGTGCTCACGGTTATACAACCGGGCAATGCGCTTGGCCCGCCCATATTTTCCGTTCCCTTTGAGTGCGTGCGCATATTTGAAAAGATTATCTGCAGACATTTCGTCTTTATAGCGGGTATAAAGTTGGTCGTACCAATAGTATGCACGTTCCATATTGGTATTAAAATAATGTGCATCTCCCGCTTTCCGTATGATGTCAAAGGAAGCAACCTCAATTTGCTTCAGGGCAAGTTCGTATAATTCGGCAGCCCGGGCATATTGCATTTTAGCGAAGAGCGCATCAGCTTTTTCGATCAGTTTTCCAACGCCGGGTGGATCTTTCAGGTGCTGTACATCTCGAGGTGTTTCCTTCTTTACATTAAACGCGTACGTATTATTATCAGGGGGGTGAATAAGCAAACCCCCTGGCTTTATACCAACCGGCATATTTATTTGGGTGAAGGGCTCCTTTACCTCAAGAATCCAGAGATTTTTATTATAACGCCCATTCAAACCGGTTGAGGCCACCTGAAGGACATGCTGCCACTGTTTAGAATTCGTGAGGTGAACATAATAGGCCTGTTTGGACGAATCATAAAATTGGCCAGAATCCGGGCTAAGCTTTTTAAGGTGGGCAGAAAAACGGCGGGCATTTGCGGCTTCGCCAAATACGCCTGCGATAAGGTAATAACCAGTATTGATCCCCTTTATAGCGGAGACGCTCCGAATGGCAATTCCCTGCTCTCTGGCGGCTTCGGCAAAACCGGTAGTTATTCCTTCTTTGGCTTGCGTACCATTAGCTTCAGCTAATACTTCTACATGCACGGCGGTGGCGGGTTTGTGCTCCCGCACATCCATTATCCAGAGCTTTTCCTTGTACCTTCCTTCGAGCCGTGTAAGAACAGCCTGAATGGCCGGCTGGCCATCTGCGTGATATTGGAGATAAATGTAGTTTAGATTATTCCCGGGATGATGGATGGATTTGGCGTTGAATCCCCGTTCACTTAATTTTTTGAGGAATTTAGCAGCATTTCTTCTATCACCAAACACGCCCGCAATGATGTAATAACCTTTTAGCTCTGCCCCGATTCCATTAAACTGGCGGGTGGCTATTTTTTGTTTCTTCGCAGTGTCTTCAAAACTGAAACCGGAATCTTCATGCGCTGGTTCAGTATCCTCCGGGGTGTCGCCGTTAAATCCGCTTGAAATAAATGCAATGTCCGGTAATTTTTCCGGGGCCTCCATTTGATAACTTTGCGCGGCGAGGGAATAAACCACCAATAGCAACACCGGCAAAAGGCATTTCTGTGTCGTTTTGCGGATATGATTATATAATCTTTTATTGCGGAATGTCATTCAATTCCTGTTTTGCCCTAATTGATTGACGAAGAGCCTATCATATTGAAATTGTATGACCGAAAATACGGGTTCCCCTATTGTGTAAATTATTTTTGTTGTGAAAGATTTGAATTATGTCGTGTACGGCAGGATTATAGTGTTTTCCCTCGGTTGAAACTTGCGATGTGATCAGTAATAACAGGTTCTGATCGACCATTGACAAGGCCGTTGTTCGTCTACGGAGGGTTTGATCAAAGTAACCGGAGGCATCCGGTTGGCGAAGTGTTTTTTTTGTAAAAGTAAAAAGGCATCTTTAGAGAGATGCCTTTATTTTCCTGAGGTTATCAGGTTGACTATTCTTTTTTTTCCTCAACTTTCTTTTCATCCTCCTTGGAGGCATCCTTAAATTCTTTGATCCCGCTGCCTAAACCCCGCATCAATTCAGGAATTTTCTTTCCGCCGAATAACAAGAGGACAACCATCACAATAATTGCTATCTGCCAGGGTCCTATGGCCAAAAAGGGAATAAGTATTACCATGATTAACTATTTAAATGGACATCAAAGGTACTAAAAAAGTAAATAGGTTGCCTTGAGCAGCGAGGCGAACATGCAATTTTATGCATTTTTTACATAAGGAAACGGGAAGAATAGGTTAAGGCAGAGGGATATTTTATACTTTTAATCAATTATTTCCCTGACTGTATACGCCCTTATCGAAGGGAGCGTTCGGAGGTCCCCCTGGGTTTCGGAGAGGAAGCACTCCCGTTACCAGGGACGGGGGTTTAACATAACTGACTATATTAAGCCAGCAATATATTTATCCGCCTGTGCGCCTGGCATGGAGATAGTTGGTTTCAAGAATTTGTTTATGACGCTTTTCACAGTAAATTACCCGCGAACCTTATCTTTGTAACCTATGGCCAGGAAAGTCGAAAAAAGAAAGGAAATAAAAAGGAAACTGCTGCACAAGTACCGGCTGGTAATCCTTAATGAAAGCACTTTTGAGGAAAAAATTTCTTTCAAACTAAGCAGGTTAAACGTTTTTGTTACGGGCTCACTTTTTATTATTGGGCTTATTGGGCTTACCACCCTGCTGATAGCTTTTACCCCCTTAAGGGAGTACATCCCCGGATACTCTTCTACCCGGCTTAAACGCCAGGCTACCGAGCTTACCTATAAAACGGATTCCCTTGTTACCGCCCTCAACTATACCAATCGGTATTTGGAAAATATACGCTTGGTATTGAGGGGCGACGTAGAGAACACCGAAATGAACAGGGATTCCCTTTTCGAGCAATACAGGATAGATCCTGAGTCGATAGACCTCACACCTATACGCGAAGATTCTCTTTTAAGGGCCGAGGTAGCCCTGGAAGATAAATACAATCTTTTTGAGCGGGGCTCGGCCGAAAGCAGCCTGCTACTTTTTGCTCCGGTGAGCGGAACGGTATCCCAGGAGTACAACCCTGAACAAAAGCATTATGCAGTCGATGTAGTAGCGCCCAAGGACACACCCGTGAAGGCCGTAGCCAATGGGACAGTAATTTTTTCGGAATGGACGGCAGAGACAGGCTATGTTATTATCCTGGAACATGACGATGGGCTGCTCTCGGTTTACAAGCATAATGGTTCCCTTCACAAACAACAGGGAGATGTGGTCCGCGTGGGTGAAGTCATTGCCACGGTAGGTAATACCGGCGAGCTTACGACGGGCGATCACCTGCACTTCGAATTGTGGAGCCACGGAAGCCCTGTGAACCCTATGAATTATATTGATTTTAAGTAATTCTGATGTCCCTGAAAGCGTTCGCGGCCCGAATTTTTGCAACAGTCATTGCCAGGAAAACAGCAAAGTGGGTGAAGTACCCGGTGGAAACTCAGGAAAAATTATTCGGAAAACTCCTTTCGGAAGCCAGGGAAACCGAATTTGGGAGAGACCACGACTTTAAGAGCATAGATTCATATCAAACTTTTGTCAGAAAAGTTCCCATCCGCGATTACGAAGAGTTAAAACCTTATATAAACCGTGTAATTGAAGGGGAAGAGAACATCCTCTGGCCGGGTAGGCCGGTTTATTTTGCCAAAACCTCCGGAACTACCTCCGGGGCTAAGTATATCCCCATCACAAGCGAAGCTATTAAATACCAGGTTGAAGCCTCGCGGAATGCCATCCTGCAGTATATTCATGAAACCGGAAATTCGGATTTTGTAGACAGGAAAATGATCTTTCTGCAGGGCAGCCCCGTGCTCCAGGAAAAAAATGGGATCAGGCAGGGAAGGCTTTCGGGTATTTCAGCCCACTATGTGCCGGGATACCTGCAGAAGAACCGCCTGCCAAGCTGGGAGACCAACTGTATTGAAGATTGGGAGCAGAAAGTAGACAGGATAGTGGAAGAAACCAGGAACGCAGACATGTCGGTTATAGCCGGGATCCCCTCATGGGTTCAGATGTATTTTGAAAAATTACAGGATAAGACCGGCCGTAAGGTGGGAGAACTCTTTCCAAATTTTAACTTGTTTATTTACGGCGGGGTAAATTATGAGCCATACCGGGCAAAATTCGAAAACCTTATCGGCCGAAAGGTGGACAGTATTGAACTCTTTCCGGCCAGCGAAGGATTTTTTGCCTACCAGGATTCCCAGAAAGAAGCAGGAATGCTTTTGTTGCTTAATTCGGGCATCTTTTATGAATTTGTCAGGTCCTCAGACTTTTTTAATGACGACCGAAGGCGAATTAGCCTTGGTGAAGTGGAACTGGGGGTAAATTATGTAATGATCATCTCCACCAACGCAGGCTTATGGGCATATAACCTCGGAGATACCATTCAGTTTGTTTCAAAGGAACCCTATAAAATTATTGTTACCGGCCGCATTAGTCATTTTATCTCCGCTTTTGGGGAACACGTAATCGCCAAGGAAGTGGAGGTAGCCATGCAGAAGGCTTTAGAGTCCACGGGTGCCAGGGTTAATGAATTTACCGTGGTGCCTCAGATCAGCCCGGGAGAAAAGGAATTACCTTATCATGAATGGCTGGTTGAATTTGAGAAACCACCTGCCGATATGCAGGCTTTCAGGGAGATCCTCGACAAATCCCTGCAGGAGCAGAACAGTTATTATTTTGACCTGATAGCGGGGAAGATCCTGCAGACCCTTAAAATTACCCCCATCAAAAAAAACGGCTTCCAGGATTATATGAAATCTATCGGGAAGTTGGGGGGGCAAAATAAGGTGCAGCGTCTTTACAATGATCGGCAGGCAGCGGAAGGCCTGCTGCTTCAAAAAGAGGAGCAGGTGCGTTAGGGATTACCGCGCTCCCTGGCAGGATATTTTCCGACAGCTGCCTTTACCTGAACCATTTCATGGGCCATGCAAGCCTCAGGGATAGGTAGTTGCAGGAAATTCTTTAATTCCCCGGAAAGCAAATCAGAAATAATAAATGTACTTTTGGCCCATTCTATGGAACAGGTAAAGGATACAACAAGAGCGCAGGAATCCACAAACGCCATAGAGCGTCTTTATATAACCATGCGCCATTTGTTCAATCGCGGTTTTTACAAGCCGATGGGGGTTTCCGGGGAAACCCTTAAAAACGCATTGCTTCAGTTGCGGCCGGAGATATATGGTTCCGTTGCGGAGGAGAAAACGGAACTGAACGGCCTGGTCTATGTACTCGACCGCCTTCCGGAGGGAATAGAACAATGCCGATTTATAAACCTCACATCAGACGAGGGCTATTCCAAAACGCATTTCAAACCTATTATCCCGCCAAAGAGGAGACGGAATTGTTACCGCATAGACCACGAGCAGATGAATATTGAGATCACCCGTGGGCGATCTGATATATACGATATACTTACCCATTTAACCTTTCTCTTTACAGAATCCCAGAAAATAGGCAACAAGGTGCTTATTGAAGAGTCAAATAAAACCATCCGCGACTGGCAGAAACTGGAAGAACTGGTAGCGCGGACAAAGCTTACACAGGCCGAGAGGGAGCGTGCCCTGGTGCATACGGCCAATATACTGGGCCGATCCTATGTGGAGACCATGAAGGTTTATACCAAATTGTCTGTCAAGAAGAATCCTGAACGCTTCCTTAAAATCATTTACTGGCTTGGTAAACTGGCTATAGAAGAGGAAAGGGGAGGGATTAAGCGCACTATCACTTTCAGCTCGCTCCTACGCGAGCGTCTGGGGCACCACATCCATGGAGAACGATGGGCAAACACCATCAAGGCGGCCCTGCATCAACATAATTTAATCCACCGTCCCATACATATTATCAGCGCCAATATGCATTCCGTCATGAATTCCATGTTCGCGAAGAAGTCCTTATCTGCGGTATTACCCGGGAAGGAGAAGCTTGATATCTTTGAAACCCTGAGCTCCGAGATAAACATGGAACTGAGGAAGAAGGTGACAGACCTTTCAGTAAAAAACGGGATGATCTATATTCCCGATACTTCGGGCACCAATATAGATGTACAGATCTTCGACATGGCCCGTCTGGGAAAGGATGCCTGTTGTTATGAGCTGCAGGCAGGCCTCCCCGACGATAAAAAACCTGTTATCTTTGTTATGGATTACGCTTTCGGGGAACAGGCATTTGAAACGATAGACGAGCTGCTGAAGCCGTTTAAACGGGAAGAAGAGGAGCCTGTTTTGCTAAATGTGGCGTCTATCTCGGTAATGGGAAAAGCTGGTATCCTGGAAGGGGGTAAAGGTGATCTAATGATCCCCTCTGCCCATATTTTCGAAGGTACGGCAGACAATTACCCATTTAAGAACGAATTGAGCGCTGAGGATTTTATGGATTACGGACTGCGGGTTTTGGAAGGCACCATGGTGACAGTATTGGGAACCTCCTTGCAAAATAAGGACATCCTTAATTTTTTTCATAAATCTACATGGGGTGTCATCGGTCTTGAAATGGAAGGAGTACATTATCAGAAGGCTATACAGTCGGCCTCCAAAATAAGGAAGAGCATCAGGGAGGATGTAAAGGTTCGGTATGCCTACTACGCTTCGGACAATCCTCTGGAAACCGGAAGTACCCTGGCCTCCGGCGGCCTGGGGACCACAGGCGTAAAGCCTACGTATTTGATAACCGACAAGATTTTAAAACAAATATTCAATTCTAAGTAATGGCAGAACAAGGACCAAAAAATTCGCAACAGGGATCGGATGAGATAGACCTGGGGCAGCTATTCCGCCTTATAGGGCAGGGCTTTCAGAAAGTTTTTAACTCGATTCTGCGGGTTTTTCTGTATCTCAAACGACGGATCATAATTCTTGGAATATTGGGAATAATAGGCTTAGCCATAGGATATGGGCTTAGTCAGATAACAACCAGGAAGCAAAAAATAGAGGTTATTGTAAAACCCAATCTCGAGAGCAAGAATTACCTATATGATGTAGTGAATGAAATACAGGCGAATATAGAAGCCAGGGACACTACATTCTTTAAGAACCTGGGGATAATAGTACCGAATCTTGGCGGGTATGAAATAAAGATAGAAACGGTTTCAGGCGAATCCAAAAACCGGGAAGAGGACCTGGAGTATCTGGAAGTTCTGCAAAAGTTCGAAAACACTGCAATAATCTCAGATGTTTTAAGGGCCGAAATTCTGAATAGAAG
>CAYSVQ010000066.1:0-9267 GCA_964434565.1 uncultured Flavobacteriaceae bacterium
AGCTTTAACTATTCCGCTCAGGTAGGCACACAACCCGTATGGGATGAGGACGGAACGCCCATTGCATCCCTGCATTATACCTATTACACGAGGAACAACGTTGCGGACCGTGCTTCAAGGCCCCTCCTTATTTCATTCAACGGCGGTCCGGGCTCCGGATCAGTCTGGATGCACCTCGCATATACCGGGCCACGTATCCTCAACATAGATGATGAAGGTTACCCCGTGCAACCCTACGGGGTCCGCCACAACCCTTATTCCGTTCTGGATGTTACGGACATCGTTTACATAAATCCGGTTAATACGGGCTATTCACGGGCATTTCCCAAAGAGGGGAAAGAAATAGACAGGAGTCTCTTTTTTGGGATCAATGCGGATATCAAATACCTGGCCGAGTGGCTGAATACTTTTGTAACAAGGAACAACCGCTGGAGGTCGCCTAAATACATTATTGGTGAAAGCTATGGCGGTACCAGGGTTATGGGGCTTTCGCTCGCCCTTCAGAATCAGCAATGGATGTACCTTAACGGGGTTATAATGGTTTCTCCTGCGGATTATAAGGTACTGCGAACAGACGGGCCGGTTAGCCAGGCCCTCCACCTGCCCTATTATACCGCCACCGCATGGTATCAAAACGCACTCTCCCCTGCCCTCCAGCAAAAAGACCTGCTGGAAATTTTGCCCGAATCAGAAGAATTCACAATCAATACCCTGTTGCCCGCCATTGCTCGGGGTGGATTTATAGAAGATGCGCAAAAAGAGGCGATAGCCGAAAAAATATCGTACTATTCCGGCCTTACAAAAAAGGATGTTCTGCAACACAACCTTAGGGTGCCTGCCGAATTTTTCTGGAAGGCCCTGCTAAGGGATAACAGCGGCTATACCGTCGGGAGGCTCGACAGCCGCTATTTAGGCCTGGACAAGCAGTTGTCTGGCACCAGCCCGGACTATAATGCTGAAATTACCTCCTGGCTGCACAGTTTCACCCCGGCCATCAATTATTACCTGCAGGAAGAACTCAATTTCCGCACCGATATCAAGTATAACATGTTCGGACCTGTACACCCATGGGACAACAAGGACGATTCCACCAGGGATAACCTGAGGCAGGCAATGGCACAGAACCCGTATCTGAATGTTCTTGTACAGTCTGGCTATTATGACGGGGCCACCACCTATTTCAACGCCAAATACACCATGTGGCAAACAGACCCAAGCGGCCGGATGCGGGACCGCTTCGAATTTAAGGGATACCGCAGTGGACATATGATGTACCTTAGAAGGGAAGACCTCAAAAATGCCAATGACGATATCCGGGACTTTATAGAGCGTACCACGGCAGTTGGCAAAAGTGCCAGGTATAAGTAGAGGCGGCCTGATTAAAAATATAAACCAATGAAGTTTAACAGCGGTAGGTTCCCTGAATGTCGATGGCTATTGCCGATAATTATTATTTTTCTGTGCGGCACAATGGCAGCCACCACGTATGTTTACGTGGAGGTTGAGGATACAGTTTCAGGCCAGGGCAAGGCAAAGCCCCTCCGGGTTGGAGTTGTAGGCCTGGTGCACACGCATGTACACTGGATCCTTGGACGGGAAGACCGGGGGGATATAGAAATTGTGGGAATCGTGGAACCAAACAGGGACCTGGCGCTGCAGTACAGTCAGCGGCACGGCTTTAGTATGGACCTCGTTTATGATAACATCGCCGACATGGTAAAGGAGGCAAGGCCCGAAGCGGTAACCGCGTTTAACACAATTTATGACCATCTTGAAACTGTTAAGTTCTGTGCGCCACGCGGGATACACGTGATGGTGGAAAAACCCCTGGCGGTGAGCCTGGACCATGCCCGTCAAATGGCCGAACTTGCCCGTAAGCACGGGATTCAGTTGCTTACGAATTATGAAACGTCCTGGTATGGCAGCAATTATGCTGCCTATGACAGTGTTCATACCGCTTCGGCCATAGGGCCGATTCGGAAAATAGTATTCCATACCGGCCACCCCGGGCCGGTGGAGATTGGTTGCAACCCGGAATTCCTTGAATGGCTAACAGATCCGGAACTGAATGGCGGGGGGGCCCTGACCGACTTTGGCTGTTACGGGGCAAATCTGGCCACCTGGCTTATGCAGGGCGAACCACCTCTGGCTGTAAGTTGCGTCACCCAGCAAATAAAACCACATCTTTATCCTAAAGTGGAGGATGAAGCAACCATACTATTAACCTATCCCGGTACGCAGGTGATCATCCAGGCCTCATGGAACTGGCCCCATAATGTAAAAGACATGGAAATTTATGGGACCGATGGATATTTCTTCTGCAAAAATCAATCAGACGTAACGATCAGGCAGGATGAAAAGGAAGCGCCGCGGCGATATAAGGCAGCTCCCCTGAAAATCGGTTATGACGATCCCTTTGCATTGTTGCAAAAAGTTGTGCATGAGGGATATCGCCTTCCGCCCTATGCGCCTTCCAGCCTGGAAAACAACCTGGTGGTCATGCAAATCCTGGAAGCTGCCAAACGTTCGGCAGCCGAAGGGCTTGTCGTGAAATGGTCCGAACTGTCTAACTGATCTCAGTATGAAGAAGCCATCAGATCCTCATACAACATTAAAAAATTACCTGAGAAGGCTTAAGATAATCCACTTTGCCCTGGTGGCCGGCATGGTTCTTATTTGCATTTTCGTATATTTTTTGCAAGAAAATCCGCTTACTGATTTTCCGGAAGACGAAGCAATTTTTATATATGTGGTCCCTGTGGCTGCCCTTACGGGTTATTTTGCCGGTATTTACATCTTTAATAAACTTACGGGCAGCCTCGATAAGGAACTTTCTCTAAGCAGGAAACTCGACAGGTTTCAGACCGCTTCCCTGCTTCATTATACCTGCCTGGAAGCCCCTGCCCTGCTCGCCCTGTATGCCTATCTGATGCATGGGAACCTGTACTATGCCTCCATAGCGGCCTTCCTGGTCATCTACCTGATTGCCCAGCGACCTACCCTGCAAAAAATAATCAGCAGGATTCCCCTGGACAGCCTTGAAAAAAAAGCGCTGCAATAACGTAAAGCATATGCCATGAAGCAGTTTTCCAGAAGGGACTTTATCAGGAATTCAAGCCTGGTGGCTGCAGGCTTTCCGCTGATGACCTTGCCCGGAGCCCTGCGGTCGCAAACTATGCAACGGCCATCCTTGCCGGAGGTGCACCTTTTTTCCAAGCATCTGCATTTTCTGAATCCGGAACAAGCCGCGGAAGTAGCTGCCACCCTTGGGTTTAACGGGCTCGATTTAACAGTAAGGCCTAAAGGACATGTGGAACCCGTTGGGGTAAAGGATACATTGCCCGGGGCCATAGAAGCCATCCGCCGCGGGGGGAGTCGCTGCAGCCTGATTACCACGGCGGTCGAAGATGTGGATGAGCAAAGGGATAAAGCAGTCCTCGAAACAGCAGCCGCGTCCGGGGTGAGCTATTACCGATCAAACTGGTATCGATATCACCGGGATTTATCCATGATGGAATCCATTGGGAGGCACGCGCAGCAAATTGCAAAGCTTGCTGAATTCAATAAAAAGCTGGGGCTGACCGGCTGTTATCAGAACCATGCCGGAAACCTGATCGGGGCCTCCCTATGGGAGATCGATAGACTGCTTGCCGCCGCAGATACGGAGTGGTTTGGTTTACAATACGATATCCGCCATGCAACTGTTGAAGGTGGCCTTTCCTGGGAGAACGGCCTGAGGCTGGTGCATGATAAAATAAAAACCATAGTATTAAAGGATTTTAAATGGAGCCTGGTAAACGGGCAGTGGCAGGTAGTGAATACTCCAATTGGGGAAGGCATGGTTAATTTTAAAAGATATTTCAGGTTGCTGAAGGATTACGGAATTCAGGTTCCTGCCAGCCTGCACCTGGAATATCCCCTGGGCGGCGCCGAACACGGCGAGAAAGTATTAAAAATCGATAGAAAACTCGTATTTCTCGCAATGAAAAAAGACCTAAATACAGTAAAAGATCTATGGGAACAGGCATAAAATACCTGATACTATTGACTATTGTCATGATATTTCAGAGTTGTGGCAGGTACGAAACCGAAAAAGACAGCGGGGATTATATAGCCGGGCTACAGCTCGACAGTACCCGGTTGCTTATCAGCACGCTTGCAGACTCGCTTGAAGTACCCCGTGACATCGAATGGGGTCCGGGCGGCTACCTGTGGTTTTGCGAACAAAAGGGTACGGTTGGACGAATTTCATTGAAGAGTGGAAAAAAGGAAATGTTATGGCGGATTCCGGATGTATTTCACCGTAAATCCACAGGGGTTTTTAGCATGGCCCTTCACCCCGATTTTGAAAATGAGCCTCATATCTATATGCACTACACTTATGCCGAGAAAGATAGCAATTTTCTTGACCGCATTGAGTCGCGCGTTATCCGCCTTAGCATAGAAAATGAAAAACCCGGGGCCCTGCAGACCATCCTGAATGGGATCCCGGGCCATACTTACCACAATGGATCGAGCATGATGTTCGGACCAGACGGAATGCTCTGGTTGAGCACAGGGGATGCTGGCCAGACCGGCAAAGCGCAACATGCAGGGTCACTTCACGGTAAAGTATTGCGCATGAATCCCGACGGTTCCGTGCCGCCCGGCAATCCTTATCCCGGTTCACTGGTGTGGAGCAGGGGGCATCGTAACGTACAGGGACTATGTACCGGTAATAAGCTGGTTTATGCATCGGAACACGGCCCGAATAACGACGACGAAATAAACCTTATAGAAATGGGACAAAACTATGGATGGCCCGAGGTGCACGGTTTCTGTGATACGGAGAATGAAAAACTTTATTGTGCGGATTCCGTCATCCGGGAACCTCTCAAATCCTGGACCCCCACCATTGCGGTGGCAGGCATGGCATTTTATGATTCGGATGCCATCCCCGAGTGGAGGAACAGCCTGCTGCTTGCCAATCTGAAGGGAAGGGCATTCCGGGTTTTAAAACTATCGCCCAATGGTTCCCGGATAGAAAGTGAACACCTCTTCCTTCAGAAGGTACTCGGCCGGATAAGGGCTGTAACTACAGGCCCCGCTGGGGAAATATATCTTGCCACCAGTAACCTCGACTGGCATCCGGGCCACCAGCCCTGGATGTACGACTCCCTGCCCACTGGCAATGGCGACCGTATTGTGCTGCTGCAACCGCTATCCGAAGACGAAAAGGAAGCCTGGGCTCAGGCTACCGAAACACAATTATTGAAAGAGGAACCGGAGGCAATCGACCTGGAAAGCGAAAATTATAATTACAGTGCGAACGAAGAAGAACTGTCGTCCGGACAGAAACTCTATTTAACCCATTGCGCCTCCTGTCACAGGCCGGACGGACAGGGCAATACGGGTGCTATACCGCCGCTTGTAAACAGTGAATGGGTGAATGGTGATGTAAGCCGGCTGATCGATGTCACCCTCGCCGGATTGAGCAGTCCGATTGAGGTTAACAACGTGAGATACGAAGGGGAAATGCCGGGATACAAACACCTTAATGATGAAGAAATCAGGGATATATTGAATTTTGTACGCAAGGAATTCGGTGGGGTTCGAGGAAATATTCTTGCCGCGGATGTCATGCACCAGCGTAAAGGACTCAGGTAAGTAACCGCAAACTAATTAAGAATATACTATAGGTTGGATTTTTAGTTTTATAATTAATAAATTAACTCCTTATGAAAACATTATTATTGGCCTCGTTCCTGCTGCCCCTGCTGTCTGGCTCTGGAATAATACAGGCCCAGGACTGGCCCGACCTGAAACATTTTGAGAAGGACAATGACGCCCTGGAACCACCTCAGCCCGATGAAAAACGGGTTGTGTTTATGGGGAATTCGATCACTATTGGCTGGTTAAACAGCATGCCCGAATTTTTCGAAGGAAAACCATATATAAACAGGGGGATCAGCGGGCAAACCACACCCCAGATGCTATTGCGATTCCGGCGCGACGTAATTGCCCTGAAACCACGGGTAGTGGTCATCCTGGCGGGCACCAATGATATAGCCGGGAATACCGGCCCTGCTACCCGGAATATGATCATGGATAATATCAAATCTATGGCCGAACTGGCCAGGGCCCATAATATTGCGGTGGTACTCTGTTCTGTACTCCCGGCGAGCGACTACCCCTGGAGTCCGGGCCTTGGCCCGGATGAAAAAATTCCGGCCCTTAATACCGAAATCAAAAATTACGCCCTGGAGAATGACCTGGTATATCTGGATTATTTTTCGGCCCTTGCCAACAACAGAAACGGAATGGATCCCGAACTGGCAGCAGACGGGGTACATCCCACCAGAAAAGGTTACGAGATCATGGCTCCCATGGCGGAAGCGGCAATTGAGGTGGTACTTGGTTCGAAATAACCTCTTGTCTCTGAACATATTGGTTGGCCCAAACGATGCAAATAGTATATTTGCGTATCATGAAATGCCATTTACGCCTATTTATCTGCTCTGTTATTTTTCTAAACCTGGTGACTGCGGTTTACGGACAGGGCGCATCCGCCAGCATAGACAGTTTGCAACAAATCCTCTCCGGTAAAAGTTTAGACGACAGGGAAAGGGTTGATGTGCTGAATGAACTGGGCTATCTGTATTGGGTTATCAATTCAAGGGAATCTGTTATTTATGGCAATAAAGCATTTGCCCTTGCCGATTCTATAAATTACCTGTCGGGCGCTGCCCTGGCCAGGAGGGTTTTAGGGGTTGGCTACTGGACCCAGGGAGAACTGAAACCTGCCCTCGAAAATCTTAATGAGGCCGAAGAATTATACCTGCAGGAAGGCGACCGCGAAGGCGCTGCAAATTGCCTGATGAATACCGGAATGGTATATGCCGATATTCAGGAATACGGAAAGGCATTGGATATTTATAACCGCTCTATACAAAAGTTCACGGAATTGGGCCTGAATGGGCGCATAGCCACCACCTTTACCAAAATTGGGACCGTGCTTATGGAGCAGGGGAAACTGGAAGATGCCAGGGAATACTTTACAAATGCACTTCAAATGCATGCGCGTGAAGGTTTTGCCTATGGGCAGGCCGAGGCGCAGAACCGCCTGGGAACCCTCTTTTTACTGGAGGGTGAAACGGAGCAGGCGGAACATCACCTCCGGAGGGCAAAAGCGCTTAGCGAACATATTGACGATCGCGACGGCTTGATCAGTAGTCAGATCCAGTTTGGCATAATGCTTAGGCTCCAGGGAAATTATGAAGAAGCCCGGGAGGAACTTGAACAGGCCCTTGAGGTTGCCGAGGATAGAAGACTTAAGAAATACCAGCTTTTGGCCCTGCAAGAATTAAAACTCCTGGAAAAACAGCGTGGTAACCTCGAAAAGGCGCTGTTGTATTATGACGATTACCTCATCCTGAAAGATTCTATCTACGATACCAACAAATCCAAACAGATAGCTGCCCTGGAGTTTGCCAATGAACTGGAAGACAAGGACAAAGAAGTTGCTATTCTGCAGGAAAAGGAGCGACTGGACTCCTATATCAAGTGGGGCCTCCTGGCAGGTGTTATAGCATTAACCGTCATAAGCCTGCTGATTATTCATAACCAGAGGCAGCAAACAGCGCGGAACAAGGAGCTTATGGCATCCAGGGAAGCCCTTGCGAAAAGTGCCCTGGAGAATGCGCGTCTCAGGGAAAATGAGTTGCAAAACCAGCTCGATTATAAAAACAGGGAACTCACTGCTTATGCCCTTAATTTCATACAAAAAAACGATCTGCTACAGGAACTTCATGAGAAGGTAAGGTCTATAAAGATGGGTACCCCGGCTGACCAAAAGAAATCACTTGCCGAATTGGAAAGCCTTATCCGAACGCATAGCAGTATCGACAGGGATTGGGAGGACTTTAAAATGGTTTTTGAAGAGGTCCATCCCGATTTTCATATGAAACTTGTTGAAAATCATCCGGAGCTCAGCGCAAACGATTTAAAGATCTGCGCCCTCACACGCCTCAATCTCAATATAAAGGAAACGGCGGGCATTCTCAATATCTCCCCGGAAAGTGTAAAGACCGCAAGGTACAGGCTGCGTAAAAAGCTTGGCCTGGAACCCGATGAGGAACTTTTGCCTTATCTCTTAAGATTGGAAAGCTCCGCCCTCGCCCCGGGTTCCAGGTAAAAAAGGTGTTCCTGATGTTAAATAATATTTAATACAACTAATTGATTATCAGGAATATAAAATTTTTTGTCTACCTGTTGTTTACCTTATTTTAACATTTCATCCATCCCAGCACACTCCATGTCGGCGGCTGTACACCTCTGGTATACCGTGAAATTAAACAGTTTGTCGTTTTTATAAATACTTTTGCCGCCGCAATGTTACCCTTTAAAAATCAGATGTTATGTATGGCATTGGCCATGAAGCTCTGTGGGTGCGGTAAAAAATAACATCCGGGATATACTGAACAAATAAATGTTTGCCCGGGTAATAGTTTAGCAATTCGTTTTGAACGATGAAATTTAAAAAAATGGACCAACTTAAAGCCAGACGGAGAAGGCCTAAATGGTTTGGCTGGAGCCAACCCGCCGCAAACGTAAAAAAAAAAAGATCAGGATCTGAAGGCAGCCCGGTGACATACTGCTCGGAAAGGCTTTTAAAAGGAGCCTTTTAGTTCATGAGGCGTTCAAGCATATAAACAGAAATTGCACCGACAACATCACCAAATAAATGTCCGCTATCAGAATTAGGGTTGCCCCTGCGGGTTTACAGGTTGGGGTTTGGGCTGAAAAACAGCGTTTAACATACCATGAATCCTGAATAAAATTCATCTTTAATGCAAGTTCGCTGTTTACATGAACCGGTCAATTGTTTATCTTTAACGGAAGTAACACATTCCAGATTCAAACCAATACGGTTTCCTTTCGGTATTCTACCATGAAGGCATTGTTAAACAGGGAGATCACAATCGCGGTACTGCCGTTTAAAATCCTCACACAGGATAAATCCCTGAGCCCGGTAATAAACGGGTTCACAGAGGACCTCATAGTGAATTTCTCGAAGTTTATAGGATTGTCGGTAATTTCCCAGTATTCCACCCAACATATACAGGATCTTTCCGAGAGGGAACTTATACGACTGCTCGGGGCAGATTATCTGGTAACCGGTAGTTTCCGTACGCATGCGGGGGGTATTCGTATAGGGGTTCAACTGGTGCGCTTTTCTGACGGGAAAGTGGTCTTTGCAGGGAACCATGACGAAACCAATCATTCCAT
>CAYSVQ010000067.1:0-26173 GCA_964434565.1 uncultured Flavobacteriaceae bacterium
GACCAGCCGAAATATTAGGTGCGCCACATACAATTTGCAGCGTTTTGCCGGCCCCTATATCCACATTGGCCATTTTCAGTTTATCGGCATTGGGATGCCTGCTGCACTCCAGCACATGGCCAACAACCACACCTTCAAGACCGCCTTTAACAGATTCGAATGGGATTATGCCCTCCACTTCCAGTCCCAGATCGGTTAAAAGTTCGGCAGTTTTTTGAGCCTCCCAGTCTATCGGAACAAACTGTTTTAACCAGTTATAGGAAATTTTCATCAGTTAGTTTTAATCGCCCAAAGATAAGACAATGGGCTATATCATTCAACAGGGGAACCTGAATCACCATTTTTTTTATTCTCACAAATATGTTGTTATTTCAGGCTACCAAACAGTGGTTGGCATGTACAGAATGCGGATGATTATTTTGGTCTTTTCGGCTTTGCTGGCCTGTAAAAAGCAGGGCAGGGCAGAACCCACCACCGGCAGGTGGCATGGAAGCCTGATGGTAATGGATGGCAGGGAGTTGCCATTCAACTTTAGCCTTTTAAAACAGGACGGTTCCCTTATGGCGGAAATCTATAATGGAGCAGAAGTTTTGTCGATAGATGAGGTCCGGATTGTTAAGGATTCCATATTTATACAATTTCCGGTGTTTGAAGATTATATCGCAGCTTCTTTTAATGCGTCCGGGATGTCGGGAAGCCTTGTTAACGAAAGCCGTAAGAGGCGGGTTCCCTTCAGGGCCGAAATCGGAGACCGCCCGCATTTTCCGGATGAAAGGAAGCCCCTTGCAGATGTGAGCGGGGCGTGGCAGGCAACCTTCAGTCCGGATGCAACCAACAGTTCCATTGCGATAGGCATATTTTCCCAGGAAAACGGAGAAGTGGAGGGCACCTTCAGGACCAAAACCGGCGACAGGCGTTATCTTCAGGGGGTGGTGAGCGGGGATAGCCTTAAACTATCAACTTTTGACGGGGCTCATGCCTATCTGTTCGTGGCGCAGGTAACAGACAGCATGATGCGTGGGATGTATTATTCCGGAAATCATTTCAAAGAGCCTTTTGTTGCCAGGAGGAACCCGGCATATGAACTGCCGGATGAGGATTTTCTCACCTACCTGAAACCGGGTTATGACCGGCTGGAGTTTTCATTTCCAAACAGCAGAGGCGAAATTGTTTCCCTAACGGATGAGCAATTCCAAAATAAGGTGGTGGTCGTGCAACTTATGGGGACCTGGTGCCCCAACTGCCTTGACGAAACAAAATTCCTGGCTTCTTACCTGAAGGAAAAAGATCATGACGGACTAGAAGTTGTTGCCCTCGCCTTCGAATATTATAAAACCCCGGAAAAAGCCTTTGATGCTATCGATCGCCTGAAGGCCCGGCTATCGCTGGACTACCAAATATTGCTTGCGCAGTACGGGGGAGCCGACAAGCTTCAGGCTAACAGGCAACTGCCAATGTTAAATCAGATCCTGTCTTACCCAACTACCATTTTCATCGATAGGCAGGGTAAAGTCCGGCGGATACATACAGGCTTTAACGGCCCTGCCACCGGCAGGAATTATTTAGAGTTTCAGGAGGAATTTGAAAGGTTTATAGAACAACTACTCTCCGAATAGAAAAGCCCCCTGCCTGAGCAGGAGGCCTTTCCGGGTGATGAAATAAAAATGAGAAACCTTATATGATCGTGGATTTGCCCAATCCGATGTTTTCCTTGTTAATACTAAGGGATTCATCGGAGTCAACTACCTTATGGGCGATAAATTCACCTACATGTTCGGTGCCGTATTTGCTTTTAGGATCCAGATCGGGGGTAACGACGTTTTTTTTCATGGCCTGGTAAACCGCCATGACAATGGCGTTGGTTTCTTCCTTCAGGCCGAAATGCTCCATCATCATGGCTGCAGACAGGATAGAGGCTATAGGGTTGGCGATATTTTTTCCTTTAGCCTGAGGGAACGATCCGTGTATCGGCTCAAACAGCGCGTATTGTTCCCCTACGGATGCCGAGGGCAGTAGCCCTATCGAGCCGCCAATGACTCCGGCTTCAGCTGAGAGTAAATCTCCGATTAAAATTTCGGTAAGAATAATGTCGAATTGGCTGGGGTTGAGGATAATCTGCATGAAAGCATTATCTGCATACATATTTTCGAGTTGCACCTCGGGATAACTTTCCCCGATTTTAGCCACTACCCTGCGCCAGAGGCGCGAAGTTTCCAATACATTGGCCTTGTCTACCAGCGTAAGTTTTTTTCTCCTGCCTTTTGCTGCTTTGAAGGCCAGGTGGGCAATGCGGCTGATCTCCTTCTCCGTATATGAACAGTTGTCTGTTGCCCGGCTGCCGTCGGCGCTCAAATGCTTTTCCCCGAAGTATATACCCCCGGTCAGTTCCCGGTAAATAATAAAATCAGTGCCTTTGAGGTTGTGTTTTTTCAGGGGGGATTTCTCCATGATAGTGGGAAAAACCTTTATTGGGCGGATATTGCCGAAAAGCCCCAGCTCGTTTCTGAGTCTCAGCAGACCCTGCTCAGGGCGGATCACGGCATCCGGATTGTTGTCATATTCAGGGTCGCCTATGGAGCCGAAAAGTATTGCATCCGATTTCCGGCACAGAGCAATGGTTGCTTCCGGAAGCGGGTCTCCGGTTTTAGCAATTGCCACTGCGCCAACCGCTGCCTCCGTAAAGTGGAACCTGTGGCCAAAGGATTCTTCCACGGCCTGCAGGCATTTGACCGCCTGAGCAGTTACCTCCGGACCTATTCCATCACCGGGAAGCAGGGCTATCTTTAAAATCATTAAGCTAAGCTTTCAAGATTAACCTTGCTGGCCTCAATAATCTCATGGATATCCTCGTCGAGGATTTCCTTTTTTACATCGGCGAACTTCAGAAACTCGTCGTACACCTTATCGAGCTGCACTTTGGTAAGTTCATAACCTACTTTCTTTGCCCTGTATGCGAGGGCTGCACGTCCGCTTCTTGCTGTGAGCACAATAGATGATTCGTTCACACCCACATCTTCAGGGTCGATGATCTCATATGTTTCACGCTGTTTAATCACCCCGTCCTGGTGGATGCCGGAACTGTGGGCAAATGCGTTTGAACCAACTATGGCCTTATTGGGCTGCACCGGCATCCCCATTTTCTGTGAAACCATCTGGCTGGTACTGTATAGTAGTTTACTGTTTATATTCGTATCCAGATTAAGGTGCGGGTGCTGCCGAAGGATCATGACCACCTCCTCCAGCGAAGTGTTCCCGGCACGTTCGCCGATGCCATTTATGGTACATTCTATCTGTCTGGCTCCGTTTATGACCCCTGCGATTGAATTGGCAGTGGCAAGACCCAGATCGTTATGACAGTGACAGGACAAAACCGCCTTATGAATCCCTTTCACGTTTTCACGCAGGTATTTCATTTTGGCGCCATATTCCTCAGGCAGGCAATAACCCGTGGTATCGGGGATGTTCAGCACCGTAGCTCCTGCCTTTATAACCGCCTCGCAAACCCTGGCCAGATATTCATTATCTGTCCTACCGGCATCTTCGGCATAAAATTCCACATCTTCCACAAAGGTTTTGGCATAGCCGACAGCTTCCACAGCCCTTTCTATGATCTTTTCCCTTGTTGAATTGAATTTGAACCGGATGTGGGAATCCGAAGTTCCTATACCTGTATGTATCCTTGGCCTTTTGGCATTTTTAAGGGCCTCGGCGGCCACTTCAATATCTTTCTTAACTGCCCTGGTAAGTCCGCATACCCTGGCATTCTTCACTATTTTGGCAATTCCGACAACAGACTTAAAGTCGCCCGGGCTCGATATGGGAAAACCGGCCTCAATGATATCCACACCAAGCTGGTCGAGCCTTTCGGCTATGACCAGCTTCTGCTTTGTATCGAGTTTGCAGCCGGGTACCTGTTCCCCGTCCCTGAGCGTAGTATCAAAAATATCTACCTTATCTTTGCTCATTTTTATTTCATACTTTTAATTCACCCAATTACGAAGATAGGCATGGCTTTTTGACAAGCTGCGGCCCGGAAAAAGTCATTTACAACGTTAATATAGTATGCAGTATAGTCAAATATCTGATAAACAAGTAATTAAATTACTTTTTTTACGATGACAAGTGCCCCCAAAGATGCTCTGTTTGTACTGGTAAAATCCCTTTCAAAATCAGAGAAAAGGCAATTTAAGCTGTACGTAGGCCGGTTAGGAGTAAATACCGATGCCAAGTTCCTGGCGCTTTTTAATTTGCTCGATAAAATGAAGCGCTATGACGAAAAGGCGATCCTTCAAAGTGGGATTGTAAAAAAATCGCAGCTTTCAAACCTCAAGGCACACCTGTACAAGCAAATCCTCGTAAGCCTCCGCCTGAATCCCGTAAACCAGACGATCAGGGTTCAGATCAGGGAACAACTGGACTTTGCCACCATCCTTTATCAGAAAGGCCTTTACAAACAAAGCCTGAAACTACTCGATAAGGTAAAGACAATTGCCATCGAAAACGAGGAAAAGAATATTGCATACGAGATAGTGGAACTGGAAAAAATCATTGAAACCCAATATATTACCCGAAGTATCCCCGACCGTGCCGATGAACTCGCCGTGCAGGCAAAGGAATTGTCGGCCCACAATGTAATGACCAGTAAGTTATCCAATCTTTCCCTCCAATTGTATGGGATGATGCTTAAGGTAGGTTATGTCAGAAACGATGAGGATTATCAGAAGGTGAAACGCTATTTTGAATCCCATCTTCCCAAATACCAAATAGATGACCTGGGCTTCCGGGAAAAACTTTGGTTATACAAGGCCTATCTTTGGTATAGTTTCCTGGTGCAGGACTTCCTTTCCTGTTACAAATACGCCAGCAAATGGGTCGATCTTTTCCACGAGCATGAGGAAATGATTTACCAGAACCCGGTCTTCTACCTTAAAGGCAATCACTACCTGCTGGAATCGCTCTTCTATGTAAAATACAGTTCGCAGTTTAAGTTCACCCTTGAACAGCTGGAGAAAAGGCTGGAAAGCAAGGCGTTTCCCAGTAATGACAACATAAATTCGCTGGCTTTCCTTTATGTGAATTTTAACAAACTAAACCTTCATTTTATGGAGGGCACCTTCGACAAGGGGCTCTACCTGGTAAAAATTATAGAATACGGGATCAGCAAACATCGCGACAGGATTGACGAACACCATATTATGGTTTTCTACTACAAGATCGCCTGCCTGTATTTTGGGGTGGGAGACAACAGGAAGTGCATTTATTACCTCAAAAAGATCATCAACAACAAAAACCTGAGGATGCGGGAAGACCTGATGTGCTTTGCCAGGGTGTTGAGCCTGGTGGCACATTATGAAGCGGGAATGGATTACCACCTGGAAGTACAGTTAAAAAGCACTTATAAGTTCCTTCTGAAGATGAACGAATTGCACGCCGTTCAAAAGGAAATGATCAAATTCCTAAGAAATCTTGGAAATATTTACCCGCATGAGCTGAAAAATGAATTCCGCCACCTTTACGACCGCCTGAAGAAATACGAAAACCACCCTTATGAGAAAAGGGCCTTTTTGTACCTCGACATCCTGTCGTGGCTTGAAAGCCATCTTGATAATAAACCGGTAGCACAGATCATCAGGGAAAAGGCAATGACCGCCGCCCGCTAAGGAAGTCCCTTTATGCAGGCATTCCATATGGCGTCATCGGGGGGAGTCGCAGTACATCGCAGCAGTTCCCCGCTTACAGGGTGTACAAATGTAAGCTCCCTTGCATGCAGGTGGATGCTGCCGTCGGGGTTACTCCTGTCGAAGCCGTATTTCAGGTCGCCTTTTACGGGGCTGCCTATCCCTGCGAGTTGTGCCCTGATCTGGTGGTGACGCCCTGTTTTCAGGTTTATTTCCAGCAAACTATAACGATCTAATTGCAGCAGAAGGCTATATTCCATAAGGGCTTTCTTGCCATCACTTCTTTCATCGGGCCAGGCGTAGGATTTATTTTGTTTCGGATTTCTCACCAGCCAGTGGACGAGGCTACCCGATTCCGGTTCGGGTCTGTTCTTTACAATTGCCCAATAGATTTTCCTGGTTTCCTTAGCGGCGAACAGGGCATTCATCCGGGTCAGGGCCTTGGAGGTTCGCGCAAAAGCCACTACCCCTGAAGTGGGGCGGTCGAGGCGGTGTGTTACGCCCAGGAAGACCTTCCCGGGTTTATTGTATTTCAGTTTTATATACTCCTTTACAATCTCGCTGAGCGGCATATCCCCGGTCTTGTCGCCCTGCACAATATCCCCTGGCTTTTTATTGACCACAAGGAGGTGGTTGTCCTCATACAGGACATCGAGATTTAAAGGGGTACTGTTCCGGGGCTTCGCGTTTAAAGGCAATGGTTTTAGTATTGTTCTTCGTCACTGGGGAAATCCCCGGTTTTTACATCGGTTACGTATCGTGAAATAGCTTCACTCATCCCATCATACAGGTTCATGTAGCGTCGCAGGAACCGTGGGTTAAATTCATGAGTCATCCCCAGAAGGTCATGTATCACCAGGACCTGTCCGTCGGCATATTTTCCGCCACCTATTCCAATGGTTGGAATCAGAAGGCTTTCAGATACTAGTTTGGTAAGGGCTGCGGGAATTTTTTCCAGAACAATGGAAAAGCAACCCAGTCGTTCCAGCATTTTTGCATCTGCCATCAGCTTGTCTGCTTCCTCTTCGTCCTTTGCACGCACGGTATAGGTACCGAATTTGTAGATAGACTGGGGAGTCAGGCCAAGGTGCCCCATTACGGGGATCCCGGCATTCAGGATCCTCTTTACGGATTCCTTTATCTCTTCCCCCCCTTCGAGCTTTACGGCATGAGCCCCGCTTTCTTTCATGATTCTGATAGCCGACCTGAGCGCCTCCTTCGGATCGCTTTGGTAACTTCCAAATGGAAGATCTACGACCACCAGTGCCCTGGATACGGCCCTGATCACGGAGGAGGCATGGTAAATCATCTGGTCAAGAGTAATGGGGAGGGTGGTTTCGTGCCCTGCCATGACGTTGCTTGCCGAATCGCCCACCAGAATGATATCGACCTGGGCGGCGTCTACAATCCGTGCCATGGAATAATCATAGGCTGTAAGCATGGATATCTTTTCTCCATACTGTTTCATTTCAACCAGCGATTTTACAGTGATCCGCTTATATTCTCTCTTTACTGCTGACATAGTAGTTTAGTTTGCCCGATAAAAGTAAGGAGATTTGTTGGAATCGCTAAACCGGTTTTGCCCGGGACTTCCAATGTATGTATCCGGACTTCTAAATGTTTTTAGCCTGGGGTATGGAAGGCGATATATTAGATTGTATTATTTTCACGGGAAATTTCAAGCCATGAAATACAGTTTAATTATTTTTTGCCTTTTTAACACGTTTCTACAGGCACAGGATGCTGCCGGTGAGGTGCAGCTCACTATCGAAAAGTTTTTCGAGGGATTTCATCAGAAGGATTCCAATATGATTATGCAAACAGTTAACACAGGAGTTATACTGCAAACCATCTCACCCGCTGAAAATGGGGATAACCTCTTACGCACAGAAGACTTCAGTAATTTCGTTAAAGCCATCACTTCGATTCCGGACTCCGTAAAATTCAAAGAGGTGATCAATGATTACAGGATACGGGTTGATGGCCCAATGGCCTCGGCCTGGACGCCCTATGAATTCTGGCTGAACGAACAATTCAGTCATTGCGGGGTGAATTCCTTCCAGCTGTTGAATGAACAGGGGGAATGGAAGATCATCTACCTGATAGATACGCGCCGGAAGGAAGATTGCCCTTGAGTTCCGGGTTCCGGGTTCAAAGTTTGGCTGTTATTACTGCTACTTGGGTTGATTTTTTGATGTTCCGGGTTTTTCAGTGAAATTATGATTAGTTCGGATTGTGATGGGAATTAATTTCCGCAGCCGTTAATCTGAGGAAACGGGCGGCATTGTTATACAAGATATCCCTTTTCTGTTCGTCAGTTAAAAAAGCAGCGCTTTCAATTGCCTCTATCCCTACTTCTATCGCTTCCGGCCAGTTCATCTGATCCGATCCAAACATGATGCGTTTGCCATATCCGGCTTCAACGATCTGCCTGATATAATTGTGGAAAGCTGCCCGGGGAATGGCATAACAAATAATTCCCACATCTGCATAAACCTGGGGGTGAGCCCACATTACCGCCAGGAGGTCATTAATCATGGGATAGCCGGCATGCATAAGATAAATCCGTAACCTGGGGTGCCGGAGCAACAGATCCTCTACCACCAATGGGCTGTGTAAGGATGCCCGATAATTTTGCAGACCCGGGAGATAGGGTGCGCCAGGAGGTCCGGTACCTACGTGTATCCCCATAGGGATATCCAATTTCTCGGCCACTGCTGCATAAGGATCAAATATAGAATCCGAGGGAGAGACACCATTGTATTGAATTCCCACCTCCCCAAGGACCCTGTAGTCGCCGGTGGCGAGCAGATCATGTAATTTTTCAGGGGTCCAGTCTGAATTGAAAAAGTTAAACGACAGCCCTGGAAGTATCCTTAGGCCTCCGGCTTTTTTATAATCATCAACATAAGGTCCGCTGGTAATGGCATATATGTTGTGTGCATCCAGCAGGTTTAAGGTCTTTTCTCTCAGTTCCTCATTAGTCTTCGCCCCGGTAATAGCCGTTGCACAATCCGAATCCTGCAACCATTCCCCATATGCCGTTGCCCAGGGTTTTTCAGGATCATGAAAGGGCATTTCCATTGGGGGGGCGCAGATTGTCGTCGGCGGTGGTCCGTTTAAGTCGGCCCCATGCGCATGTAAATGCATATCTATGACCGGGAGTTTTTCCTGAGCAGTTAGGCTGTTGGTCGCCAGAATAAAAACGGGAAGCAGGATTAGGAAATAGCTGGTTTTCAGAGCGGAATTCACCTTTGAGTTAAATAAGTTTATTAAAAAGGGGGATCCGTAGGAAGTTATTTAAATTTCCGAATATATCCAACCAGGTCACTGTTTTCTTTTTGGCGTACCGGAATGAATTTAGCAATCGCTCATAAAGACTTCTACTGCCAGGCCACCCTCCGAAGTTTCCTTATACTTGGAACTCATATCCTTGGCAGTTTCCCACATGGTTTGGACCACTTTGTCCAGAGGGACCTTAATATTATCCGGGTTGGTTCCCAATGCCAGTTCGGCGGCATTGATGGCTTTAATGGCCCCCATAGAATTACGCTCTATACAAGGGATTTGAACTAAGCCGGCTATGGGATCGCAGGTGAGCCCAAGATGGTGCTCCATGGCAATTTCAGCAGCTATGAGCACCTGTTCCGGGCTGCCGCCCAGCAATTCCGTCAGGGCTCCGGCCGCCATGGCGGAAGATACTCCAATTTCAGCCTGGCAGCCACCCATGGCGGCTGAAATAGTGGCTCCCTTTTTAAAGATGCTCCCAATCTCTCCTGCGACCAACAGGAATTTTTTTATGTGTCCGAAACCTGCCTGATGGTTTTCTATTACCAGATAATACATCAGTACTGCGGGGATTACACCTGCACTGCCGTTGGTAGGCGCGGTAACTACCCGCCCCAGGGAGGCGTTTACCTCGTTTACGCCGAGCGCAAAGCAGCTGACCCACTGGAGGATTTGCCGGAATTTTACCTCGGTCTTGCGAATGGTTTCCAGCCATTCTTTCGGGGAATTATAAGGAAGTTCCGATTTGAGGCTCTGGTACATATCAAATGCCCTTCGCCTCACATTCAGTCCACCCGGAAGGCTGCCCCCCGTATGGCACCCCAGATACATACATTCAAGCATGGTATCCCAAATACGACCAAGGCCGACGTCTATTTCACCTTCACCACGCAGGGAACGTTCATTTTCCAGTACGATCCCGGAAACCGGTAGGCCATTTTGCCGGCAGTACGCCAATAACTCTGTTCCTTTTTGAACAGGGTAGGGAAATTTCCTGAATACCTCATTCTTCCTGCGGGCGTTAATCCGCTCTTCCCTTACTACAAACCCACCCCCTATGGAATAGTACGTATCACGCACCTTGTCATTTCCGTCTAGCGTTGCTTCAAAGGTCAGTCCGTTGGCGTGGAACGGGAGAAAGGATTTTTCGAATACGATATCCGTTTTAGGATTGAAAGGTACATCCTTAATGCCTTTTAACCGCAGGAAGTTGTTGGCGCTGATCTGTTCCACCAGAGGATGGATGGCTTCCACAGGAATCCGCTCCGGATCTGCTCCGGACAATCCCAGCATGAGGGCGTAATCCGTGGCATGCCCTTTTCCGGTAAGCGCCAGAGAACCATAAATACTGACTTTAATGCCGCTAACACGATCAAATACCCCGGCTTCCTGCAGTTCGCATAGCCAGCGTTCTGCTGCCCGCCAGGGTCCCAGGGTATGAGAACTGGACGGGCCGATCCCTATTTTAAGCATGTCGAATACACTGATGCATTCCATGGCAGCATGTGGGTCATTGATCATGCTCCTAAGATACAAAGCTTAAGCAGACCCCACTTTGTTTTTCGACAACGCTGCAGGGAACCCGACATGTATTAATATAAATGACATCCTGTCAGGTTTGACTGGTTGGCATGTTGTTTGACACTTTGTAATCGACCTTAAATTTGGATACACTAATAATAAAGAACAACATAATGAGCAAAATTATCGGAATTGACTTAGGAACAACGAACTCTTGTGTCTCCGTTATGGAGGGCAATGAACCCGTTGTGATCCCGAACGCCGAAGGAAAACGAACTACTCCTTCAGTTATCGCCTTTGTTGAAGGCGGTGAGATAAAAGTCGGGGATCCGGCTAAAAGGCAGGCGGTGACCAACCCACACAAAACAATTTACTCCATCAAGCGGTTTATGGGCAACAAATATTCTGAGTCCAGCAAGGAAGCGGAAAGGGTGCCTTATAAGGTAGTAAAGGGCGATAACAATACGCCCAGGGTAGACATAGACGGTCGTCTGTACACCCCCCAGGAACTTTCAGCCATGATTCTTCAGAAAATGAAGAAGACAGCCGAGGACTATCTTGGTCATCCTGTAACCCAGGCGGTAATTACGGTACCTGCATATTTTAACGATGCTCAGCGGCAGGCCACCAAAGAAGCCGGCGAAATTGCAGGCCTTAAAGTAGAACGGATCATCAACGAACCTACGGCGGCTTCATTGGCCTACGGCCTGGACAAAAAGGATAGGGACCAGAAAATTGTCGTTTTCGATTTTGGGGGGGGAACACATGACGTTTCCATCCTGGAATTGGGCGATGGTGTTTTTGAAGTGATGGCAACAGACGGGGATACCCACCTTGGTGGTGATGATATAGACCAGCAGATTATAGACTGGTTGGCTGAGGAATTTAAAAAGGATGAAGACCTGGACCTTCGAAAAGACGCCATGGCACTGCAGCGTTTGCGCGAAGCAGCGGAAAAGGCGAAAATAGAACTGTCGTCCTCTTCACAAACCGAGATCAACCTGCCATATGTAACAGCTACGGCTACCGGACCCAAACACCTGGTTCGCACACTGACCCGTTCCAAATTCGAACAATTGATAAGCGATTTGGTAAAACGTACCATTCAGCCATGCGAGAATGCGCTGAAGGCAGCCGGACTTAGCAAAAGTGATATAGACGAAATTATCCTGGTTGGTGGATCTACGCGGATCCCTGCGGTACAGGAAGCAGTTGAGAAATTTTTTGGGAAGAAACCTTCAAAAGGAGTGAACCCAGACGAGGTGGTGGCTGTAGGAGCGGCCATACAAGGAGGGGTACTAACAGGCGATGTTAAGGATGTGTTACTGCTTGATGTTACGCCGTTATCCCTGGGGATTGAAACCATGGGAGGCGTACTTACCAGGCTGATAGATGCCAATACCACGATCCCAACCAAGAAATCGCAGATTTTTTCTACTGCTGCAGACAACCAGCCCTCCGTGGAGATCCATGTGTTACAGGGAGAGCGGCCCATGGCGGCAGATAATAAAACCATCGGCAGGTTCCATTTAGACGGTATTCCACCCGCACCAAGGGGAACGCCCCAGATTGAAGTAACCTTCGATATCGATGCCAATGGGATAATCAAGGTCTCGGCTACGGATAAAGCGTCAGGAAAATCACAGGATATCCGTATAGAGGCATCATCCGGCCTTACCGAAGAAGAAATCAAGAAGATGAAGGCGGATGCCGAAGCCAATGCTGAAGTGGATAAAAAGGCTAAGGAAACGGCAGATAAACTTAATGAAGCCGATAGTATGATCTTCCAGACCGAGAAGCAGCTCGGGGAATTCGGTGATAAATTGTCTGAAGACAAAAAGAAACCCATAGAAGAGGCACTTGAAGAATTGAAGAAAGCCTATGAAAGCAAGGATATTGCCGTAATAAGCCCGGCCTTGGAGAACATAAACGCGGCATGGAAGGTCGCTTCCGAAGAGATGTACAAGGCCCAGGCAGAAACCAAGCAGCCGGGAGCATCTACAAACGGGGAAGAAACTGCTTCACAGGGCGGCGCCAAAGAAAGCGACAATGTAGAGGATGTAGATTTTGAGGAAGTAAAGTAAGTAAGCACATACATTTGAAAAAAAGGGCGGACTATTCCGCCCTTTTTTTGTCAGGTGACGAATTTGTTTTTCCCTTCCTCTGGAATAGTCTAATTTTGTTAATATGCTGAAACTTCTACTCCACGATTTTAATTGGAACATTCTGTTAACGGGTTTTTTGATCCCCGTCCTGACTGTTTATGCTCAGGAAACGAAGATTTTCACCACCGCAGACTATGATCTGGAAGGTAATGTTAAAAGTTGCCTTGTCCTTACCAATTACGGGAAGGAAGAGTTCGAATTCAGGCAGGACGGGAAGCTCAGCAAAGCAGTAACAAGATTCAGTGACAAGGATTACAGTATAACGTATTACAAATATAAAAACGACTTTCTCACAGAGCGCCGGGACGAAGTTTACCGCGACGGCACCTTCGATGCAAAAACATCTATGGCTCACTTTTTTGAAACGGATACCCTGTCGGGGAAAAAGATAATCGAGCAGATCCTTAACTACCATAAGGATTTTGTTGATCGTTATGAATATTATTATGACCAGGCTGGCCGTTTGATCCGGATTGTTCGATCGAGTCCGGAAGGTGTGGATGAAACCAGGATAGAATACAGCGAACAAAAAGGAGAAATAACCACCTCCTATTTCCTGAATGAAGTTCTCCTGAAAAGCATTCGGGAATCTGTCAGAACATCCAAAGATAATACGGAACAGCAGGTGGTCCTTACCAAGGAGTATATAAAGGGCTTACCAGACAAAGCCCTGGAGGCTGTGTATAACTCCAGTGGTAAATTGCAGACGGAAATATATTTTGAATACAGCACAGCTGAAAAAACATTCATTCCCGCCAAAAAAATCATTTATGAATATGGGGATAAGGCGATGCTCATAAATGTTACAACCCAGGAAGGCGGCAAAACAGAAGCAAGAAATTATTTATTCCAGTTCGACAGCAAGGGTAACTGGATCAAACAGATCATCACCCCTGATAATGCGTACACCACAAGGAGGATTGAGTATTATCCTGAGCCCCCCACCCTGCCTGGGGGAAACTAAGTATGGTAAGCAGCACGTTTAATTCCCGCTGCTTCTGCCTGCCTCATCCTGGGAATCAGGATCAGAACATGCTTTTATTGCAGCAAGGGCACGTAGTTGCAGGCTTACAGTTTGCTTCCTGTAAAACTCTTTAGTTTCTTCAAGGGATTCTGTCTGTAGTGCTTCGTCTGTTTTTTGTTCCAGGATTTGGCTGAAATCAAGCCCTTCCTGACAACTCAGCAGCTTTACCAGTTCCCTGACCGATTTTTCAAGCTCGAACATGGTTATTTCCGCCATCCGTTTTAACGCCAGCTGGGCTTCCAGTTCTTCAGGGTTTTTAATATCTTCTTCGGACTCGCTGTATTGAGGTGCCGCCTCGTCTGGGATATCGCTGCCTTCCCCGCTGGTACAAAGATCCAGCGCCACAAGCAGGTCCTGGGCATTGGCTACGGCTTTCTTGGTGTAATACCTTCCCATCTCCCAATCTTTCGGGTTAACCGCTTTCGTAAGGTTACCTATGCCATTATAGATGTACTCCGCCGATGTATCACAACCACATTCTTCGGTCATTACCTGAGTCTTCTCAAAGGCTATCAGGGCCCTTTCGGCATAGTAACGCTGATGGTCATAATTATCAGCACTCATTGCCTTTTTTGCGTGGGCGAGAGCATAACTTGCCGAAGAATAGGCATTGGTACAATTGGCCTTTACCGCAATAGTGAGGATGAAGCATGCAAAGAAAAGTGTAAAGTTCTTCATATTCAGAATGATTTGGGGATTAACTTTTAGAAGCCAAGTTGGGCAGATTTATGCGCCTGGGAAAAAATATGTTGTGAAGCATTTAAAATATGTAGTGTAGCAGAAATAGCATACCATTCATCGATCTTTTGAGGAAAAAAGGATATCCCGATCTGCCCGAGTCAATAAACTGTAATTAAAGGTCAGTATTCCCGGGATAAGGCCTTACTTCAGGCTTAGGTAAAGTCTTGGTTTAATATACTCCCATTCCTCTGAAAGTATTCCGTAACAGCAGGTATTCCGCTTATAGCCGTCTGTCAGATAAACGTTTTTCCGCAGGATGCCTTCAAGTGATGCCCCGAGTTTTTCAACTGCTTTGCGTGAGCGGACATTGCGTTCATCGATCCGGAATTCCACCTTTTCGAATACCATTTCTTCAAAGGCATATCCCAGCATCAGGAACTTCATATGCGTATTGAGCCCGGTCCCGTGAAATTCCCGGCCAAGCCAGGTAGAGCCGATATGCAGTACTTTATTGGGCCAGTCAATGTTCATATAACGGGTACAGCCGGCATAAGCAGCTGCTTTTTTATCATAGACAATAAAAGGGATCCCGTACTTTTTTTCCTGATCTTTAATTGCCGCCGCCACATAGGCCTTTAATGCTTCCGGAGTTTCAATAACAGAAGGTGAATAAGCAACCAGCCCCGGCTCTTTGGCAATTAACAGGAGGTATTCGTAATTTTGGTCAGTCAGAGGTTCTAATTTTACCCGATGGTTTTCAAGGATTGGTGCGGCGGTCATTTAGCGAGTTCCATTAAAAGTTCGTTTTTTATTTCATGACCACCAACGAAAGGCCAGAATTCTATCCGCCCGCCGAAGAGGTCCCTTGCCTTCTTTAGTTCCTGCTCCAGCCGTGCCGGATCGAGATATTTATCCTGATCGCCGTAGGCCATCCTAACCCGCGCTTCTTTACCGAGGAAAGCAAAATCCCCCGAGTTCAACTCTTTCGGGATACCACCGGCGTAAAGCAGGAGGCGGTAACAGGGTATATTCCTCCGGGCTACCCAACGCATGGCCACCGATACTCCCTGCGAAAAACCAAAAATTATAAGCCTGCTGCCAGGGGGCAGCGCCTCGGCATTTATAACAGCATCCATATAATTCAGTATATTCTCAATCTCGGTTTCGGTATTTTCACGGGTGAGCCAACTGGCGCCTACATGCTTATATTTATTGTTAAGGTAATATTTGGAAGGAGCCTGAGGTACAATGATATAGTTTTGAACAGGATCTAATATTTTGAAATGGCTTGTAAAGAAACGGCTCAGGTAGCCTATACCGTGGAAAACCACCCATATATTTTGGGCGCCGCCTCCCGGCTTATTGAGGGTAAGATAGGTGTTGGCGGCCCTGTAACTGACCAGTTTTTCTTGTTCGTCCATGCTTTCGGGATAGAGGTGCACACTGTTGGCACCGAATGTTTAATTTTACGAAAAATATATTCATGAACGAATTCAAAGAAAAAATTCTCCAGGTATGCAATGATATTTGTAAAGGTACCCTGATGGAAACCCTTGAAATTGAGTATATCGATGTGGGAGAGAATTACCTGGTTGCCAGGATGCCGGTGAATGCCAGGGTATTTCAGCCCGATGGGGTATTACATGGAGGAGCAACCGTAGCCCTGGCTGAGAGCGTGGGCAGCGCGGCCTCCTATGTATTTTTGGATGCAAAGGAGTTTTTTGTCCGGGGGATAGAAATTTCAGCCAACCACCTGAGGAGCGTGCGGGATGGGTATGTGTATGCAAGGGCCACAATAGTGCATAAGGGACGTACCACCCAACTTTGGAATATCAGGATTTCCGATGGGGAAGACAGGCTGGTCTCCCAATGCAAGCTTACCACAATCGCCTTACCAAAAAAATAATATGGCTTCTCTGATAGATGAGCTTAGGGAGCAGTATTCGCGAAAACTTCCTTTTGTGGCCTACAGAAAACCCGGGGAGGAATTACTCACAGCCCTTTTACAGCGCGACTCAAAGTTACACCGAACCCGTGAGTATACCGATTCGGGCTTTATATTTGCCCCCTTCCATCCCACAAAAGCCAAAATCCTTCTCCGGCCAGATCATGTAGTTAAGATGCGGTACCCTGCAGATCCCGGGATACCGGTTACCGGATCCATCTTACCGGAAATCGGAACGGATGCGAAGAACCATTACCTTAAGCTGGTTGGGGACGCCCTTGAACTTATCTCAAAAGGTGGATGCCACAAAGTGGTGGTGAGCAGAAAGCAGGAAGTCTCCTCAGTGTCATCTCCCCTGGCCACCTTTGAATCACTCCTGAAAATGTACCCTACTGCCTTCTGTTATCTGTGGTACCATCCCGGGGCGGGTATCTGGCTTGGTGCAAGCCCGGAGCTCCTTCTGAAGCTGGAAGAAGGCATCTTCAGTACCATGTCGCTTGCCGGTACCATGGCTTACTCAGACACCCAGGACCCTCCCCAGTGGGGAACAAAGGAATTGGAAGAGCAGGCCCTGGTTACTCATTTTATCCGCGACGCCCTGAAACCTTTTGTAGCTACCATGCATATTTCTGATCCACTGACCGTGAAGGCCGGGGGGATGTTGCACCTGCAAAGCAGGATCAGTGGTACAGCAGGCGCATGCAAACTGTCAGATTTTATAGGCAGCCTGCACCCCACACCAGCGGTTTGTGGCCTTCCGAGAGACGCAGCCCTGCGTTTTATTCTGGATAATGAAGGGTATGACAGGACTTATTATACTGGCTTTCTGGGCGAAATAAATATGCAGGAAGGTGAGGCAACGCCCGGAAATGAACATGCCAGCCTGTATGTTAATCTCCGCTGTATATCACTTTCCGGCAAACAGGCAGAAATTTATGTTGGTGGGGGGATAACAGCTGCATCATCCCCTGAGGGCGAATGGATGGAAACCCGGTATAAGACAGCTACCATGCTTGGGGCCGTGCTTAATTCCGCCAATTGATTGGTTTGGAATGTACATCCGTTGTATTTTTGCAACGCCTATGAAGACTTCTATCATTCCTTCAGCCCGCACCGTGATTAAGCATTGCAGGGCATGGGGGATCAAGAATATCGTTATTTCGCCAGGTTCCAGGAATGCTCCGCTTACTCTCGGATTCACCGGCGACCCTTTTTTTAATTGCTACAGTATTGTGGATGAGCGTGCTGCCGCCTTCTTTGCCCTTGGCATGGCCCAGTACCTGCGCGAGGGGGTCGCGGTAATCTGTACTTCAGGAAGTGCGCTGCTGAATTATTACCCGGCGGTTGCGGAGGCTTTTTACAGCGGGATTCCACTGATCGTAATCTCGGCCGACAGGCCTGCCTACAAAATAGATATTGGCGACGGGCAGACAATCCGGCAGGACTTTGTTTTTCACCGCCATATCGGTCAAACAGCCCTGTTGAAGCAGGATGTTACCCATGCCACCCCGGCAATCAGGGCATCGGGAAAAGACCTGCCCGGAGAAGCTGCTGCTCTTGTACGGTTGCAAATCGAAATCCAGGAGTACAACGACGCGGTCCTCATGGAAGCTCTTTCGATTGCGGTAAACGGGAAGTTACCGGTACACATAAATGTTCCGTTTGAGGAACCTTTATACCATACTACAGACTGTCCGGCCGCTGATAATCCGGACCCTGCAACAATAATAAGTCAGGCTGGTTTAAGCTCTTTGGAGGAATTTGGGGTGGTATGGCGGCAATCTGCGAGAAAAATGGTAATTATCGGCTCCGGATATCCCGGGGATTTGGATGCGCGTTACCTTCAATTACTTGCCGATGACCCTTCGGTGATTGTCTTCACCGAAACCACATCCAATTGCCACCATCCGGAGTTCTTCCCCGGGATAGACAGCATTATCGCTCCTATAGAAAAGGCTGTAGACCGTAAGGAAAAATTCAGAAAGCTGCAGCCCGAAATATTGTTGACTTTTGGCGGGATGGTAGTTTCCAAAAAAATAAAAGCGTTTTTAAGGGAGTTTCGCGCATTGGATCACTGGCATATTGGGTCCGGGAAAGCATTCAATACATACTTTTCCCTTTCCCGGCATTTCAAGGCAGAACCCGGGGAGTTTTTCGAGAACTTTGCTATTTATATGAATCCCGTTCCCTCGGGTTACAAAGCTATCTGGACCAGGGCCAGGGCTGCCTATCGGGAAAAGCGGGCTGCATACCTACAGACTATCCCGTTTTCAGATATGCTTGCTTTTCATCAGGTCCTCGGCGGCATTCCCGAAAATTATCAGGTACAACTTGCCAACAGCTCTACGGTGCGATATTCGCAATTGTTTGACATGCATCCGTCCCTGCGCGTATTTTGCAACCGGGGTACCAGTGGCATAGATGGCAGTACGTCAACCGCCATAGGGGCTTCTGTCTTCGATAAATACCCCACGCTTCTTATTTCAGGGGACCTCAGTTTTCTTTATGATAGCAATGGGTTGTGGAACAGCTATATACGGCCCGATTTCAGGATCATAATAATCAATAACCAGGGCGGAGGCATATTTCGGATCCTTCCCGGCCACCAGGATACCGAAAGTTTTGAAACCTTTTTTGAAACACCTCAGGACCTCGATTTGTTAAAACTCTGCGAGTTTTACCACCTGGAGCATAGCAGGGTGAAAAATGAGATAGAACTCACAGCAGCCATGGAATCTTTTTACAATCCTTCAGAAACTGCAAAACTCCTTGAAGTTCGGACACCAAGATTGGCGAACAATAAAATTTTGCTCGATTATTTCGATTACCTATCTTAGGAGGGTAATCAGGATAACCACACAGAAAACCATAGATATGAGTAGTAAAAGAGATGAATTAGTTGAGAAGTATGCCGCCCACATCCGGGAGAAATTTAATACCTCTCCGGACATAGTCTTACTGGACAAAGTGGCCAGGGGCCTGGGCCCGGCCATATACAACAGGGATGCAGCTACCGTATCGGGTACGGATGAGAGGGAAATGGAAACCGTAAAGAATAATTTTTTAATTAAGAAACTAGGCCTTAAAGACAGTCCGGAATTAATGGATGCCGTTAAAAAGGTCGTTGGCACTTACGGGGTAAGTGAACGTACAAAGTACAGGGCTGTGGTGTATTATATGTTAACCAGGCATTTCCGTGCCGAAGCCATTTACAGTTAGTTTCAAAAAATATGTATTGCAGCCGTTCCTTACGGGGGCGGCTTTTTTTTATTGCCAATTTTAGATTTACCTTTGAATAATGATAGAGCTGGGCAATTATAACACGCTTAAAATTCTGCGTAGCACCAGCGTGGGATTGTTTTTGGGCGACGAGGATGTTGATGACCTTTTGCTACCCACCAAATACGTACCCTCATCCTGGAAATTAGGTGATTCCATAGAGGTTTTTTGTTACCTGGATCATGAAGAACGGCCGGTAGCCACTACTTTAAGGCCCCATATCCGGAGAAATGAGTTTGCTTTCTTACGGGTGGCGGAGGTTAACGAAATTGGCGCCTTTATGGATTGGGGCCTTGAAAAACACTTGTTGGTACCCTTTAAACAACAGCGCGATCGTATGGAAGCGGGAAAGTGGTATGTAGTTTACTGCCTCCTGGATGATCTGTCATTCCGCCTGGTGGGATCCAGTAAACTGGATGCTTTCCTTAACAATAAGGAAATCAGCCTGAGGCCCTGGGAAGAAGTAGACTTGCTGGTTAGCAGAAAGTCTGATTTAGGTTGGGATGTAATTGTTAATGGCAGGCACAAAGGCCTTGTATTTGCCGGGGATGTGTATAAGAACATCCGTGTTGGCGATAAGCTGAAAGGGTATATACGCCATATCCGCCCCGATAATAAGCTGGATATCGTTCTGGAGCCCCTGGGCCAAAAACGCAACCTCACTGCGGCGGAACAGATTTTTGAACGACTGCAGCAGGAGGGTGGTTTCCTGGCCCTGCACGACAAGTCGGACCCCGGAGACATTCAACAAAACCTGCAGATGAGCAAAAAGAATTTTAAAAAAGCCATCGGGACCCTTTACAGAGAACGAAAGATTGAAATCAGGGATGATGGAATCCGCCTTTTGCCAGGCCCCGGCTGATATCCTCCGATCCCACGGGTTGGCCTTCACTTCTCTCACATAATAATCCGCGACTGAATGTCGTTATCATATAAGTTATTTATTTTGTTGATTATAAGCTTTTTAATTACTTTTACCTAACAGCCTCCTAAACCTAAACGAAATGCCATTTATAGAAGAAAGCGATCTCCTCGAATTGCACAAAGACATAGACAAGGCGCAGATCATTAATGAACGCCTTCTGGACCAGATCAAATACAAGAACAAGGAGTTAAGAAGAAGTAACCTTCAACGCAATGTACTTGCCGTAGTTACTGGAGTTTTCCTGATCGGGACCCTTGCCATTACTTCTTTTACCGCAGGTCTCAGCAGGAGTTCGGGCGGTTATGAAAATGCCAACCTCCTGGTGTCCATAGACAGCCTGGATGCCATTAAGTCCAGGATAGACAACCTGAAGCAGCAAAATGCAGAACTCAGCCTGGTCAGGGAGTTTTATCTGGCTAAGCAGTTCCTGGAAAAGGAAAAAATTTACTCCGTACAGATTAAATCATTTGTCGATAATAATATTACCCTTACTTCGGAGGCCCTTTCCAACACCTTATTTGTAAAAACAAACCCATTCTATTCGTATTCACTAGGTAATTTTGCTACCCTGGAAGAAGCACAGAAATTCAGGAAGCAGCTGGTAGATATGGGTTTTAACGATGCTTTTGTAGCCTCTTATAAAGAAGGAAAACGCATTCAAATAGAAGACCCCTATTAGCTTTGTTTAAGTTTAAGGCGTGGCTGAACGCAGCCAGATTAAGGACGCTGCCGCTTTCTGTTTCCGGGATATTGATGGGCACTGCACTTGCCGGTATCTATGGATACAGAGATTCTTTTGTCTTCGTAATTGCCTTGCTCACCACCATAGGATTTCAGGTTACATCCAACCTTGCAAATGATTATGGCGATGGGATAAAAGGAACAGACAATGCCGATCGAATCGGGCCCAGCCGAACCCTGCAGAGTGGTCTGCTAAGCAGGAATGAGCTTAAGACCGGGATCCTTATTTCGGCCCTGCTCAGTTTTTTTCTGGCTACAACCCTGGTCTTGTATGCCTTTCAGGACAGCAGCATCTGGTATATTGTATTTTTCGCCTTTCTGGGGATCGCAAGTATTTGGGCGTCTATTAACTACACCGTTGGAGACAGGGCTTACGGCTACAGGGGCCTTGGCGACCTGTTCGTATTTGTTTTTTTTGGGCTGCTAGGTGTGCTCGGGAGTATGTTTCTCTTTACAAAATTCCTTACCGCCAGTGCACTCTTTCCTGCGATCAGCATAGGCCTGCTAAGTACCGGGGTATTAAACCTTAACAACCTGCGGGATTATGAAACGGATAAAAAATCGGGCAAGCGAACCGTGGTGGTAATTCTGGGGATGGCAAATGGGAAACGATATCATTACGTGTTATTGATCACTGCCTTTCTGAGTATGCTCACATTTACCCTGATCCACTTCCGGGATTGGAAAAGCATGGCCTGTTTGTTGGCATTTATCCCAATTTTTGTTCATCTTAATACAATTACCAAAATCAGGGAAGCGACGCATTTCGATCCCGAATTAAAGAAACTGGCCCTCAGCACTTTCCTGCTGGCCGTACTTTCTTACATGCTGTTTAATTATTTTTCGTAAATTTGGCTGTAGCATACTACCTAAACCTCACGCAATTGGAACAACCTATCAAAATTCTTATCGTAGAAGATAATGTTATTATCGCCGACGACATGCAGTCGATGCTGGAGGAAATCGGATATGAAATTGTCGACAATGTAATCGTTTATGAACAGGCAGAGGAAGTTCTGAAGACAAAAGATGTAGACCTGGTCCTTATCGATATCATCCTGGCTTCCGATAAAACAGGGATCGACCTGGGGAAACACATTAGGGAGCATTACCATATCCCTTTTATCTTTGTAACTTCAAACTCAGACAGGGCAACTGTAGAGAATGCCAAAACCGTGAAGCCAAACGGATACCTGGTTAAGCCCTTCGAACAACAGGACCTATACACATCAATAGAAATCGCGCTTTCCAATTTCGCCTATGGCGATAAACCCGGCCATAGAAGGGTGGGGGAAGGCGAAGAGGACGATGAGAAACTTATGTCCAATTCAGTGCTTAAGGATTCCATCTTCGTTAAAAAGCAACACTTATATTACCGAATCCAATTTGAAGACATACACTTCATAAAGGCAGATAACGTTTACCTCGAAGTAAACACGAAAGACAAGAAATTCCTTGTGCGCTCCCCCTTAAAGGATTATCTGGAAAAATTGCCTAAGAATAAATTTTACAGGGCCCACAAATCCTATATAGTCAACGTAGACCATATAGATGCCATCAATTCCAAGGATATCCTCATCAACAATACACTGATCCCAATTTCCAAAGACTTCAAGGAGTTTATCATCTCCGCAATGAATTCCTGATCCGGGGAGCTTACTCTTAAAAATTTATCGTACAAAAGTGGATCCAAGGGTGCAATAGACATCCTTTTCAGGTTTTCACCACAACTTTCCTAAGGTTCACAACAATATTTTTTTCTGGTGGGGGCTTCTGGCTACATTAGCAATGTTCATTTAGATTAACTTTTTTCATTTTCATATAGTGTTCTCGTAAAAGAGTCCTGTCGGTTCCGGCTGGGCTCTTTTTGGTTTCAGCAATCGTGTACACTTTCACGTAAAGTCGGGACATATAGCATCCGCCCGATTAAATCCGCTTGTTCCGATAAATTCACAGCGGCTCACTTGTTCACAACATAAAACCGCATTTACACAACATTATTGAAAAGTGTAGCTACCTACGCCGTATTTTTGCACGGATAGCAATATCGTCCCAAATCTTACCTATTATCACTTATCATACAAAAAGGCTATGCACCTAGGGCATGGTCTTTTTGTTTGAAAACTACCAGGCCAGCCAAGGTTCCGGGGATGATTTTGGAATGATGGGAGAGGTCGCTGCTGAAAACTGATACATGAAAAACGATGTGTCTCGGAAGATCACAATTCCTACATGTACAGCAGCCCTGGCCCCCTCACAACAATTGAAGGGAGGCTCCGTTTAGTAATGGTTGGGCAGGCTACCCGGAAGGGTATTTTTTATATTAAGTATGGCGGTTTAAATGTTTCGGAATCCTGAGAATGTTATGGCAAAAAGTATCGGCAATATTTTAATCCTGATAATGGCCCTGGCCTTTATAAGTGCTGCGGGTCAGGACACCATTAGTCCCGATCAGGATATGCTGCACGAGTTTCAGGAGGTTGATACTGCCAATAATAAACTCGATTTCTTCTTTAATACGGTTAACCGATATGAAGAACACTCGGCCTATGAGTGGCTGGATATTGTTAATGCTTATCTTAGCAATGCCAGGAATTCAGGGGAAACGTCCGCTTTTATAGACTACCAGCTCATTCAGGCACAGATTTATTATGATCTGGGAGACTATGACAAGAGCCTTGCCATTTCGAATGATTTGTACGCCGACCTGAACGATTTACAGCCATCGACCAGCAGGCGATTGCTTGATTTGATTGACGATACCTATGCACAACTTCAGTTATTCGACAAACAGATCGAGATCAGGAAGCAAAAGCGCGAATTGGGTTATATAGAAAATATTGCCTTTTACGATATCTACGCAAACCTCGGGATGTACCGCAAAGCCATGAGCGACTATATCATGGAGGTTAAAAAAACCATTCCTGAAGACAACTTCTATGAACAGGCAGTTTACAATAATAAGGTAGGCAATTACCTGCGAATGGATAAATCGGCATCTACCGCCATTACCCATCTCTCAAGGGCCAAAGGATTTATAGACGTTTACCTGAATGATGTTACTACGGTGAAATCCGAGGAGGAGATAATAAAAGGAAATTTGCTGAAAGGAATTATAGAGGGCAACATCGGCAAATGCTATGTGCAATTAAACCAGTATATAGAGGCCATTCCATACCTGGAAAACAGCATTGCCATAATCCGGGAAAACAATAGAGGCAGGCATTCGCAGCAGGTCATTGAAAACACCCTGGCCATGGCTGAATGTCAGCTTCAACTTGGCCAATTCCGGCGAGCCAAGCGTTTGCTCGACCAGGAACTCAACATTACGAACACAGACCACGTTGTTAGACGTAACAGGCTGCTGGCATACTTTTATGGGGCTATTTCAGATTATCAGAATGAATCTTATTACCTCAAAAGGAATATGCGCATACAGGATTCCATCAATGCCAATGAGTCTTCCTTTAAAAAGCAGCAATTACTGGCTGTGGTTGCCCAGGAAGACCTTGCCAATTCGCGGCGGATGATAGACGAGCAAAAACTTGAAATGGAACGCGCACGTAACGAGCTGCAGGCTCAGGATGAACGTATCAACCTGGTTTTCATATCCCTTATCTTTACCTTGCTGGGCTTTGCCGGGCTGGTGTATGCCTATCTGAAAAGTATTAAGAACCAGCGTCTTATAGCAGAGCAAAAGCATATTATAGAAGCCTCCCTCGTAGAAAAAGATTCCCTGCTTAAGGAAATCCACCACCGCGTAAAGAACAACCTGCAAATGGTTTCCAGCCTGCTTAGCCTCCAGACCAAGAATACCAGAAGTAAGGCCGTGATAGAGGCCCTGGAAGAGGGAAAAAGCCGGGTAAAGGCAATGGCTTTGATCCACCAGAAACTATATCAGCACGACGACCTGTCTGTAATTGAAATGCAGGGGTATATAGAAAGCCTTGTAAACAGCGTGCAGTCTGTTTTTATGAAAGGGGGGCACAACATCAATATAACCATCGACGCCGAAGGGGTGGAGCTCGATATAGACAGGGCCATTCCCTTTGGACTGGTGTTGAACGAGCTGGTATCGAACTCATTTAAATACGCCTTCCCGGAAGACAGGGAGAGCAACAAGATCTATATCCATATAAGAAAGAATGGCGACCACGGATTTTTTGAATACACGGATAACGGGATAGGGCTACCCGGAGATTCCGAGGATCGTACAAATTCCTCTATGGGGATAAGGCTTATGAACCGGCTTGTGAACCAGTTGCAATCTACCCTGAACATAGACAAAACCGCTGAAGGAGTTCGATTTTGGTTCAATTTTAATTAAATTGATCTAAAATTAATTGGTCATGAAAATTACCTTTCTGGGTCATTCCTGCATTTATATTGATACGGGTACGTTTAAACTTCTGGCAGACCCCTTTATTTCAGGAAATGAAAAAGCCCGCGGCAAGGTGGATATAACCCTACTCCAACCTGATTACATACTGCTTACACATGCCCATCAGGACCATACCCTGGATGCAGACTCAATAGCAGGCCGAACCGCTGCCACCATTATCAGTAATTTTGAAATTACGACACATTACGAAAGCAAGGGCCATAAGGTGCATCCTATGAACCACGGGGGTAGCGCGGAATTTCCATTTGGCACCCTGAAATATGTACAGGCGATTCATTCCTCATCTTTTGCCGATGGCAGCTACGGGGGCCAGCCCGGGGGTTTTGTGCTCACTGTTTCAGAACAATCCGTTTATATTGCCGGCGATACGGCTCTTACCATGGATATGAAACTTATTCCACTTCATTTTAAACTTTCTTTGGCAGTGCTGCCTATAGGCGATAATTTTACAATGGGGATTGAAGATGCCGTCCTTGCCGCGGACTTTGTTGGCTGCGATAGGATTCTTGGATGCCACTACGATA
>CAYSVQ010000068.1:0-5187 GCA_964434565.1 uncultured Flavobacteriaceae bacterium
CAGCCCAATGGCAGGGATACAATGATGGAGATACCTACAAGTTTCAGGAAATCGATAGATAGCTTATAGGTGCTCTGGCCTACCGTTGCCCCCATTACCTTCCTGATGCCGATTTCCTTGGTACGTTTTTCCGCGTTGAAAGCTGCCAGGCCAAAGAGTCCAAGGCAGGCGATAACAATGGAGAGGATGGTGAAGGTCATGAATATTTTGCCCAACCGCTGTTCGGCCTGGTAGGTATCGTTGAACGAGTCTTCCATAAAATAATAATTGAAGGGCTGGCCTGGAAGGATTTCATTCCAGGCAGATTCAATATCGGAAATAGTTTCCGAAAGCCCGCCCGTACTGATTTTTACCCCCATGGAGCCCTGATACCCGCCCAGATACAGGCTAAGCGCGCCGAGATCGCGCCGCAGGGATTCTAAATGAAAATCCCGTACCACCCCGATCACAGTCAGGGTCCTGGTACCTCCGTCTCCCCCGAAATTATCCAGAATACGCATGCCTAAAGCTTCCTGCGGGCTTACCCCAAGGATCCCCAGGGCAGACTCGTTTAAGATAAGGGCTGTGGAATCGGTGGTATACTGCCGGTCAAAATTCCTTCCGGCAATAAGTTCCAGATCCAGGGTCCTGATATAATCATAATCTACCCCCCAATTCTGCATGTTAAGGGCGTGCTCCTGCTCAGTTTTACCTTCCGGGAAATACGAACTGTTGCTCCGGGAAGAGGGGGTGGGAAAATAGCTGCTAACGGTGGTGCTTTTCACCTGAGACAACCGTGCCACCTCCTCCTTAAAGGCCTGTACCTTGTCTGGTAAGGTACCCAGATCATTTACCACCAAAACCTGCTCTTTGGAAAATCCAAGTTCCTTGTTCTGGATAAAACGCAACTGGTTAAAGATAACCAGGGTACTGATAATGAGGAAGACGGAAATAGCAAACTGGAAGACTACCAGGATATTGCGGATATAACTGCTTCCAACATCCTTGCCGCCCTGACCTTTGAGCACTTTGGCCGGGATAAACTTCGACATGAAGAAGGCCGGGTAGCTTCCGGAAAGCAAACTAAGAATTACAGTGGCCAACAGCAACAGGCCCCAGAAGATCGGGTTTAAATAGGGAATGGACATCTCTTTTCCGGCCAGATCATTAAAAAACGGCATGAGGATGGTAGCTATGGCCAAGGCGAAGAGGAGGGAGAGAAAGCTAATCAGCCCGGATTCTATAAGGAACTGCCTGACGAGTTCGGCTTTATTGGAACCAAGGGTTTTGCGGATGCCCACTTCCTTAGCCCTTTTAAGGGAGTAAGCAGTAGAAAGGTTCATAAAATTTACAGAAGCGAGGACAATCAGGAAAAGCGCAATAAAAAACAGGATGTATACATTCTGAATGTCGCTGTTGGCACTGAATTCGCTGTCTCTGGAAGAGTACAGGTGGATGTCTTCCAGGGGGGTTGCACCAAAATAAAGATAGTTGCCCGACGCCCTGAACTGTTCTTCGGTGATCCCCGGGAAATAATCCTGGGCCCATGGGATGACATACTTGTTGAACAGGCTGTTCAAATTCTCCATAAATGCCGTAACATCGGCATTCGGCGTCAGTTTTACCAGGGTATAGTAGTTGTTACTGCCCCAGTCGGCAATGGCGGCATCACTGTATCCGGACATAGCCATGAAAATACTGTGTTCCCTGATAAATGAATTTTTAGGGGGGTCTTCCATAACCCCCGTTACGGTGTAAACTTCATTATTATTCACAGTTAGGGTTTGTCCGACAGCCTCGTCCATATCAAAATGCTTTTCCGCGGCGCTGCGGGTCATTACCAGGGTATTGGGTTTGATAAGGGCTGTTTTACTGTCGCCGTAAAGCAGGTCGATACCAAGCATGGAAAAAAGCGTGGAATCGGCATAGGCGACGTTCAGTTCCTTAACGTTTACCGTAGCGCCGCTCTTTCGCAACAGCCTGCTGCCATTGTTTCTCAGGCGGGTGGTGGCTGCTATCTGCGGAAAATCGCGCTGCATTGCCGCGGCCATGGGTGCCGAAACTTCAGCGAAATCATTTTCCATGCCCCCGAATTTAACGTCCACGTTTAACCGGTAAATGCGTTCTGAATCCGGGAACATGGTGTCATAGCTCAGTTCATCATAAATATATAATGATATAAGCAGGCCCCCGGCCATCCCTATTGCCAGGCCAAAGGTGTTGAGGAAGGTGAAAAAAGGTTGTTTTTTAAGGTTCCTCCAGGCGATTTTAATATAATTTCTGATCATCACTCTTAGGTTCAAAGTTCAAGGTTCAAGGATCAAGGTTCCCTACCTTGTACTGTTTAATTGATAATTGTTAATTGCTTATTGTTAATTGTATATTATTCCGTTCTCAGGCTTTTAACAGGGTTTGCCAGGGCTGCCTTAACCGCCTGAAAGCTTACGGTTATCAAAGCGATACCAACAGCTAGGATTCCGGCAAAAGCCAGGACCCACCATTGGAAATTGATATGATACTCATAGCCCTGTAGCCAATCATTCATAAAGAAGTAGGCCAGCGGAGAGGCAATGAGTATTGATATAAAAATCAGGCTGACAAAATCCTTTGTTATAAGGGTTGTTATGTTTCCAATACTGGCGCCCAATACTTTTCGAATTCCTATTTCCTTGGTTCGCTGCCGGGCCATAAAGGTGGCCAGCCCAAAGAGTCCCAGACTGGAAATAAGTATAGAGATGAACGCAAAATAAGTAGCCAGGCTGCCGGTAAGCAGATCGCTTTGGTATTTGGCAGCGTACTCATGATCCACAAATTCGTAATGCAGCGGAACTTCGGGGACCACCTTGGCAAAGGTCGACTCAATAGAGGCAAGTGCAGCAGCCGTTTTATCACCCCTGATTTTTATAAACATCCATCCGGCATTATCGGAGTCCAGAAAAAATACCGCCGGTTGAATAGGTTCATATAAAGACCGGTTGTGAAAGTCCTGCAGGACACCGATAATCTGTCTTTGTACTCCCCAGACTTCTATTCTTTTTCCTATAGGGTCGGAGATCCCCATAACCTCCAGGGCTTTTTCATTAACTACAATATTCAGGGTGTCTTTTCCGGCCTCTGGATAATATCTCCCGGATTTTAATGGAATATCGAAAACCTGCGGGAAGTTGTAGGTCGTCCAGAGAAGTGCGAATTCAATATTTTCCTGTTGCGTAGATTTTCCGGGCCAGCCTACCCCGCTGGATGTGGCCATCATATCGAGAGGTGAAGGGCCGGCCAGGGTTATGGCCTCAATCCCTTCAGCTTGTAACAATTGATTGTAAATCACTTCATACTTTTGCGAAAGTTTCTGATCCTGGTGTATAAAGACCATATGATCTTTGGCTATCCCGAGATCTTTGGTGTTGATATAGGTTATTTGTTGCCTTACTACCACCGCGGCAACAATAAGCAGGATGGTAAGTCCAAATTGCAGGACTACCAGGCCTTTCCTGAAGGAAATGGTATTCTTTTGTTCCTTCGCCTGCCCTTTTAATGCACTTATTGGCTTGTAGGATGAGATCACCAGAGCCGGATATCCCCCTGATAGTAGGGTTGTAAATACAAATACCCCCAGAAGTCCAAACCAAATAACGGGACTGGATACTTCCAGGGAAAGTTGCTTCCCGGTAAATTCGCTGGCTGCGGGTAGTAATAGCAAGGTGAGCACACAGGCTACGCAAAATGCCAGGAAGGTAATAAGGGAAGTTTCCGTAAAGAACTGAAGAATCAGCGTATTCTTTTCGGCACCCACCACTTTTCTTACCCCTATCTCGCCTGCCCTTCTTGTAGCATAAGCCGTGGAGAGGTTAATAAAGTTGATACATGAGATGAGTAACAGGAAGACCGCGGCTATTGTGAATATTCTGACATACTCTATTCGCCCCCCGCTTACCTCCGCCTCCTGGTTGAACTGACCGTAAAGGTAATTATCTGAAAATTTTTGAAGGAAGATCCCTTCTTTGTTTTCCCCTTTAATATTCGCCTGAAAAAGCCTGTGCAGTTTTTCAGACACTTCAGCCGGGTCGGCACCTTCCCGTAATACAAAAACCCCCTGCATCCCATTGTTCCCCCATTCGTATATCCATTCCTTGTTATTGCTAAGAAACTTATTATAACTGTAGTAGAATTCGTTCCGGATCGAAGAATTCCGGGGAAAATCGGCATAGACCGCTTCTACGGTAAAGTCACCATTATCGTGAATTTGCACCGAACTGCCTAGTGCATTGGTGGGCCATTCATCACCCCAAATGCGATTTGCAAGACTTTCGGATATTACCACCGATTCCGGCTTTTTGTCGAGTTGTTTAATGTCCCCCGCGAGTACCGGAAATGAAAAACCTTCAAAAAAATCAGCATTCGCAAAGGATCCGGTAGCCCGATAATCAATATTTGTTACGGTCAGGTTATCCTCATAACTGGCGCCAAGGGTTAGATAGGTTTCTATTTCAGGTAATTGTTCCCGGGCTGCTTCAACGAAGGGATACGAAATATTATCATACACGTCGTATACCCCATGTTCCAGAGGTATTGTGCGTTTGGCAAGGTACAGTCGCTGGTCTTTTTCATGGAATTTGTCCATGGTATATTCACTATAAACCCAAAGCAACAATAAAAATGACACACAAAGGGCCAGCGATAATCCAATCACATTGATAGCGAAGTATGAAGCATTTTTACTAAGGTTCCTCCACGCGATTATTAAATAATTTTTATACATGACTCTTAGGTTCAAGGTTCAACGTTTCAGGTTCAAGGTTCAAGGTTGCACTGCCTTGTACTGTTTAACTGTTTATTGCTAATTGTTTATTGTAAAGTTCTGCCAACTGCCACTGCCTACTGCCCACTGTACTTCGTACTTTTCATTCCGTTCTCAGGCTTTTTACCGGGTTTGCCATAGCAGATTTCAGCGACTGGAAGCCTACCGTAATGATGGTGATCCCAAAAGCGATAACGGCGGCCAGCAGGAATACCCACCACCGGATCGTAATCTGGTAGGAAAAGCCTTCCAGCCAGGATTGCATAAAATAGTAAGCAATGGGGAAGGCCATCAACAGGGCAATGGCCACCAGCCTCAGAAATTCGCGGGCAAGCAGGACAACTATAGTGTTGATGTTCGCCCCAAGGACTTTACGGATCCCGATTTCCTTCTTCCTTTGCTCAGCTATATAA
>CAYSVQ010000069.1:0-11411 GCA_964434565.1 uncultured Flavobacteriaceae bacterium
ATCTGCTGAAGGGAGGAGAAATAGGCAAGAATGAATTCCTGGAATTTATGCCTAAACTAACGGAAGATGTAGACCACATCTTCTTTACCCTTAACAACCTGCTTTCCTGGGGGCAGACCCAGATGAACGGGGCGGTAACCAAACCTGCATCCATATGCCTGGAGTTCTTGGTTAAGGACAATATTAACCTCCTTTCCGAGGTTGCGAAAAACAAAGCCATCAAAATAAAAAATGAAATCGGCGACAATGTACAGGTCTGGTCAGATAGCAATCAGGTCGATATTGTAATCCGGAATCTTATAAGCAATGCCCTGAAGTTTACGCCCGACAATGGCGTAATTACGCTGAGGGCGGAAGAACATAAGGAATACTGGCAGGTCTGTGTTCAGGATACCGGGGTGGGAATGGATAAGATTACCCTGGAAAAGTTATTTTCCAATACTTCCAATTTCAGTACCTACGGCACCAACAATGAGAAAGGCACCGGTTTGGGGCTTTCCCTCTGCAAGGAAATGGTTGAAAAAAACAATGGTACGATCTGGGTGGAAAGTAAACTGCGAATAGGAAGTTGTTTCTATTTTACCCTTCCAAAGGGGCAGAACAAATACAGCCAGGCCAGTTAAAGCAGATCGCTCAGGCTTCGCACGGCAACGTATCTTTCAACCGTATATCCTTCGGCAAAATCCACACCCACAAGACGGCCCAGATCTTTGGACCGGTACTCAATACTTTCACGGAAATTCTTACTGCTGATAGGTGTATTGGGAGAATCGTTAGCCGGATCATATAACTGGGAAGCATAGGCGCTGATCGCTTCCAGTTTTTTATCCATAAATCCTGAAACGTCGACTACAAAATCGGGTTCCAGGTTCTTCCACTGTATAAAATGATATACCTGTGCGGGCCGCCAGGGATCCTGCCAGCTATCCTCCCCTTCCATATGGGTATCAACTTTAACCAGGCCGCTTAGGAAGCACGCATCGCTTACCAGGCTGCTGGCCCGGGCATGGTCTATATGTCGGTCGTCTACGGCGTTGCACAATACTATATCCGGCCTGTACTTACGGATCATTTGAACAATTGCCAGTTGATGCTCCCGGTCGTTACGGAAAAAACCGTCGGCAAATTCCATATTTTCACGTACGGCAAGGCCAAGGATCCTCCCTGCTTCAGCCGCTTCCTTATCACGGATTTCCGCGCTGCCGCGTGTTCCGAGTTCGCCCCTGGTAAGGTCTATGATTCCGACTTTTTTTCCCATGGCTACCTCTTTGGCAATAGTAGCCCCGGCGCATAATTCCACATCATCGGGGTGGGCGCCAAATGCAAGTATGTCTAATTTCATGAACGATCTATAAATTCAGTGCTCTTTAGTCGGGTCAGGACCTACAGCCTTTCATACCAAAAGGTTGCTGAGTGGCTTTTCCCTTACTTTATGAGGAGGCAACAGCTTTATTTTTTACTTTCCTTAAAGCCTGCTCTATATCAGCCCTAAGGTCTTCAAAATCTTCAATGCCGAGAGAGAAACGAATCAACCCGTCTGTAATTCCCAGCCTTCTTCGTTCCCCGGCCGGTAAGAGCACATGGGAAGTCCTTGCCGGAGATGAAATTGTACTTTCCAGTCCGGCGAGGCTCATAACGGATTTTACAAGTTTCAGCGATTTCTGAAATTGAAGGGAATCCAGGCCCTCTTTCAATTCAAAAGAGAGCATTCCGCCGAAGCCTTTCATCTGCGACTTCGCAATCCCATGTTCCGGGTGATCGGGCAGTCCGGGGTAATGAACACCCGCAATATCGGGATGAGACAACAGGTATGCAGCCATCCTGCCTGCATTTTCATTCTGCGCTTTTACACGGATTCCCATGGTTTTAATACTGCGTTCAAGCAGCCAAACCGTATAGTCGCTTAAACTGCCCCCAAGGCTTCTTGCCAGTATATATATTCTCTCCAAATGCTCTTTTGAACAGGCCACCGCCCCTGCCAGGATGTCTGAATGCCCGCCCATATATTTTGTTGCACTGTGAATGACCACGTCGATCCCGAAATCAATAGGATTTTGGTTTACCGGGCTGGCAAAGGTATTGTCTATCATAGTGATAAGCCCATACCTTTTCGCCAAAATGGCAACAGCCTTCAGGTCGGTTATGGTAAGCAAGGGATTAGACGGCGTTTCCAGATAAATTACCCGGGTATTGTCTTTTAATTGTTCTTCAAAATCTTCAGGCTCCACCCCTTGTGTGAAGGAATAAGTTATTCCATAGCGATCAAACTGCTCCGTTACCAGCGCATAGGTGCCCCCATATAGCATATTCTGAAGGACCACATGGTCTCCACTCTTAAGAAATGCCATCAGGGAAGTGCTTATAGCCGCCATGCCACTCCCAAAGATCATTGCCGCCTCCGCGTGTTCCAGGGCTGCAATTTTTTCAGACAAAGCCAGCTGGTTTGGGGTATTAAAATACCGTGGGTACCTTTTAATATCCACATCATCGAATGCGTACGCAGTACTCATATACAGAGGGGAAACAGCTCCTTTAAACACAGTATCTGCAAGTTCCCCCGAATGCGTACATATCGTATTGAGTCCTTTTTCCTTATTTTCCATCAGGCTATTGTTTACTGCCTCTCAAAGGTATCAAAATTTGCTTATACCTGAACGCTTTTCCAGTGCCCCATGCGGAACCAGCGCATGGCCATCAGCGAGAGCAAGACTTCCGCCAGGAGGATAGCGAGGAATACCCCTGTTGCTCCGAGGTTAAAGGTAACCGCCGCGAGATAGGCGAAGGGAAGCTGGAAAAGCCAGAATGCAATAAAATTCAGTTTCATGGGGGTGCGGGTATCCCCGGCCCCGTTAAACGCCTGCGCGAACACCATCCCGTAGGCATAGAAAATGTAACCTGAGGCGATGATTCTAAGGCAAAGTGCTCCATGCTCAACCACAGATGTGTTATTGTTGAAAAACAGCATGATCTGTCTTGCGAAAAAAAGATAGCCCATAGAAACCAGCAACATAAAAATGGCATTGTATTTTCCCGTTGCCCATACGGAGCGTTCTGCGCGTTCTGCCTGCTTTGCGCCCAGGTTCTGCCCCACAAGTGTAGCTGCAGCATTGCTCATCCCCCATGCAGGCATCAAGGTGAACATCATTACCCTGATGGCAATGGTATAGCCTGCAAGTACTTCACTACCAAACTCAGACATTAACCTCATAAGGAATACCCAGCTGGACGTACCTATTAGGAACTGCGCAATCCCCCCGAATGAAACCCTGACCAGGTTGAGCATTACCCTTAAATTTATCACCATATCCCTGAGCAAAAGTTTAATCCTGCCCCAGCCGAAGAAAAGAATTGCCAATTGAAAAAGTACAGCAGACCCGCGTCCAATGTTGGTGGCTATCGCTGCACCGGTTACCCCGAAAGCCGGAACCGGCCCCCAACCAAAAATAAATACGGGATCGAGGATAATGTTCAGGACGTTGCTGAAAACAAGCGTCCACATGGCAATGGATGCATCACCGGCCCCTCTGAAAATCGCATTGATAAGGAACAGCAGCACTATGGTTATATTCCCGCCGATCAGCCATTTCGTATATCCGTGCCCTTCAGCTATGAGAGCGGGTTCGGCACCCATCCAACCGAGGATTTCCCGGGAATAAAACAGGCCAAATACCCCGATTGCCAGCGAAATAAAAACGCCCAGTAATATGGCCTGTACTGCAGCCACCCGGGCCGCAGCAAGGTCCTTTTCCCCTACTCTGCGGGCTACCACAGCCGTGGCCGCCATACTTAATCCTATAGCCAGGGCATAAACAAGGGTAATGACTGATTCGGTGAGTCCTATTGTGGCAACCGCATTTACGCTTACCCTTGACACATACATAATATCCACTACTGCAAAGATGGATTCCATCATCATCTCCAGCATCATAGGGATGGAAAGCATGAATATAGCCTTCCGGATACTGCCAGTTGTAAATTCAGTTTCCCTGCCGGTAACCGCTATTATGAAAGCATTATAAAATTTTTTGATTGTATTGCTACAGGAAGTTTGCATGATCAGGAAAATTATGTTAAAAATGTAGAATAAATGTCAAAAGCCGGGGAGTCCCCTGGCCCTTAGGCAATGGTCGGCACCACTGTGACATTGATTGTATACATAATTCCTGTTACTTCATGATGTGGCAAAGATGCAAAATTTTCTTTATTTCCATCAAATGAAGAACTTAAAAATCTAAGTAAAAAAGATCCGGGGAGATGGTCCGGTACTTTTGTTAGCACATCAGGTTGGTTTGATTGACAAAAATGAACCAGGTTACAACGCTCAGGCACATGGCAGTTAAGCTGAGCAATCGTTCAGAAATTCAACTGATTCTGTAGAGTTAAACGCGATCCCTCAATTATTGCTTCTCAGAGAATAGTGTACCCTGTACCTCCAGTAACTGATGCTCCCCAGTAGGAAAACGCCTAATAAGGTATACCATACAAAAGAAGGTGTGATAACCTGCGCCCCACTGGCATAACTATGCAATCCCACCAAATAAAAGTTTACCCCGAAATAGGTCATCATAATGCTGCCAAAGGCAATAATACTCAGAAAATTAAATGTCCATCTGCCGCGCAGGCCCGGGACCAGGCGGGTGTGTATCACAAAAGCATATACCATGATGGAAACCAATGCCCAGGTTTCCTTGGGATCCCACCCCCAATAGCGGCCCCAGCTTTCATTTGCCCATTGCCCCCCAAGAAAATTTCCTATGGTAAGCATAACAAGTCCAACGGTAAGCGCCAGCTCATTAATGATGGTTAGCTCCTTAAGGTTGATAGCCATCCGGTTTTTGTTTTTACTATTGGTCAGGATAACGAGTAACAGGGAAACCACCCCCAGGATCATGCCAACGGTAAGCGGGCCATAACTTGCCACGATAACAGCTACATGAATCATCAGCCAATAGCTGTCCAGTACCGGTACCAGGTTGGCTATGGAAGGATCCACCCAGCTTTGGTGGGCGATCCAGAGCAGCATGGAAGTCACAAAGGCCGATGCCGATACGGTGAGTTCACTCTTCCTGCCCAGCAATAGGCCCATCCCCATTGTAGCCCAGGATACATACAGGATACTTTCATAGGCATCGCTCCAGGGGGCATGTCCCGAGATATACCATCGCATACCCAGCCCGGCAGTGTGCCATAAAAAGAAAATAATAATGACCCCCTTAAAGAAATATGTTGCCATACGCCAAATCTGCCTTTCCCTGAATATCCGGAATATCAGAACTATAAACATCAGCAGGCCAACAAGGGCATAATAACCGTACAAACGATTAAAAATATCCAGTTTGTTATAGGTTACCTCGGCCTCTACCCTGGCCTCGGCAGGCAGCACTTCATTGCCGTGATTCACCTGGTTCTGGCGAAAGGCAGCCAGCAGTCTGTCGGCCTCCGAATAATCGCCGGTTTCCATTCCCCGCTGAAGGGACATAAGGTAATACGGTACGGCGTTCTTAATGAAGTTCGCATAAAGGGAGTCTGAAATCTGATATTCCCCGCTGCGGAATTCCAGGGCCGATATCCATTTGTTGTTCTCGTCATTGAGCAAGGGGAAAATTTTTACGATTTCTCCGCTAAGGGCCCTGTTAAGTAATCCAAGCCTCAGATCCACATCCCTGAAATCCTGTTCGAACTTATTTGGCGTATTGGTGGCATAAGCTTTTTGAAGGTATGTTGCCAGCATATACTGCCCCTTCTCATTAAAAAAGTCAGTTGCCTTTACATACCGCTGCTCATCAGGTATATTTATAATTTCTCGGATGCTGTCGTTACTCCCCTTCTTGTCAAGTGCAATAAAATCGGTATTGTACCAAAGTGCCGGGTTCATCATCATGGATAACAGGACCTGGTCTGAATCCATACCCTCATACTGGTCTTTAAAGCTGAGCTTTCTAAGCAGTTCTGAAGAAAAGGTGTTAATAGGCTTCATTCGGCCGCCGTCGTCCTGTATCACCAGTTTCCCGAATTTGGCAGCCTGCTCCTGCGGAACAAGGGTGGCCTGCATCAGGGAATCCAGGCGTGTTTTTGTGGGTGCCGCTTCGTGCTGATGAGTTTCCTGGGCATAGGCACCCGTGCTAAATAATAACATGATGGCGGCTATAATCCCGGCCTTTTTCTTTTTCAGTTCATCAAGGCTGCCGGCAAGATCCTTAAACCTGGTTTTGCCGAAGAACATTATCCCCATGAGGCCGGCATAAAGAAGGAAATACCCAATATAGGTAATCCAGGTTCCCCAGAAATCGTGGTTAACCGAAAGTACCGTCCCTTTTTCGTCAGGATCAAAACTGGCCTGGAAAAACCTGTAACCCTGATGGTCAAGAACGTGGTTCATATAAATATCATAATCAAAGGAGCGCTGGTCATTAACTGTAATCCGGCTCATAAAAGAAGCATAGCCCTTTTCGGTTCCGGGGTATTTCTCTGCGATAAAATCGTTTAGCGTTATGCTGAAGGGCAGCTGATATACTTTCGACCCGTATCCAATGGTAAAGCTGAGGCCTCCTACTTGGAACTTATCAGAAAAATTTAGCGAACCCTTGCCTCCCAATAGTTTTTTGGATACCGTTTCCCCTCCGGTTGAAACCTCCACGACAAGGGCGTCTTGTGTAGCCTGGTTAACCTCTTCCTCAGGTACTTCCACTACACCATAGGAGCCCTTCACAACCGGCTCGGGTACCACAAACTGCATTCCTCCCACGGTGTAAAGTGAGCGAAGCTGAAACTGCTGAAGGCTGTCTTTGGTTACCAGGCCCTGAAACTGGTCTGCCATACGCATAAAGGAACCTTCAAAAGGCGAACGAATGCTATAGGTACTGTCTGCTGTAAATATGTTTATTGCCCCATCAGTAGGCCTGTTCAGGGCAAAGAGCATATTATGAATATTGGCAACCTTTCCATCTTCCAGAAAATGTTCATGCCGGTTTCCGTCTCCCGCCTCCACCAATTTGAGGAAATTCTTACCATTTGAATCCGGGACAAGCCCCATTTTGGCGCCACTTATAAAATCCACATATTCAATGCGGAAATCCTGACCATTAAAATCGGAATTCCAGGGCAGGTTTGATTTTATGGCTTCTTCTGTAACAATCAGGTCATCCTCCAGCACTTTTCTTTTTGCAGTACCATCGATGGTGCCATCTACATAAGCCGTGAGATATGTTTTGTCTGAGTAAAACACATTCTCGGTACTGCCTTCACGTATGGGCATCATGCCTTCGAAACTTATATAGCGGGTAACAAAAGCGCCTGCAATAATGAGTATCCATGAGAGGTGTAACATCAGAACAGCCCACTTTTCCCTGCGTAACAAACGATATCTGAAAACATTCCCGGTAAAATTGATGACAAACAGAACCATGATCAGTTCAAACCATGTGGCATTATATATCCAAATCCTCGCGGTTTCGGTACTATACCAGCTTTCGATAAATGTACCAAAAGCCATGGCAGTGGCAAATACGATAAAAAGTAAGGCCGTTAAACGTGTTGAAAAAAAAATCTTCTTGAGGATCTCTGTCATTGGTTCCGGGTACAATGCATTTTCAGTCGGCAAAAATACGGTAATTATAGCTAATATGTCGCGAATTAACATTCGGACTGCATGACTTCCTTGTCAATCATCGCTATGGGTATATTTAACGGCAACCAACTGAAATATATATGTATTTTTACGCCATGCTAAAGGTAGTAATTATCGGGACCGGAAACCTTGCAAGGCAGCTTTTCCCTGCTCTTCAGGACTCGGGCAAAGCACAGGTAATCCAGGTTGTAGGCAGGAACTCCAATGCCTTGGGATATTTCTCCCGGAATACAGCCACCGGAAGCCTGAACGATATCGATCCGTATGCAGATGTTTATATTATTGCTGTAAGTGATGATGCTATATCTGCTGTTTCTGAGATATTTACCAATACAAAAAAGCTTGTAATACATACATCGGGCTCCGTGGCAATGGAAGCCTTATCTGGTACTTACCGCAAAGGGGTGTGCTACCCCTTGCAATCCTTTAGCAAAGACAGGGAGGTTGATTTCAGGGAAATTCCGATTTGTATTGAGGCTCAGGATAAAAAAGACCTCGCTTTGCTACGTGAACTTGCACAGGCACTCTCCGGAACGGTGCTGGAATTGTCTTCAGACAAACGAAGGTCGCTCCACCTCGCTGCAGTTTTTGCTAATAATTTCACGAATCATCTTTACCAGATAAGCAATGAACTACTGGAGGGGGAAACGCTTTCCTTTGACTTGCTTTTACCCCTGATCAGGGAAACCGCCACAAAATTAAGTCAGATGAGTCCTATTGATGCGCAAACCGGCCCTGCCCGCAGGGATGACCAGGCTGTAATACGAAAACACCTGCAACTACTGGAAAAGCAGCGCCACAGAGAGATTTATGCCCTCCTTAGCAATTCAATTAAACATACATATGCCAAAAAGTTATAAGGTTTACCTGAAAGACATCAGGGTTTTTATTTTTGATGTAGACGGGGTACTAACAGACGGTTCCGTACTTATCACCTCTAAAGGGGAACAGCTGCGAAAGATGAGCATCAGCGACGGCTATGCCCTTAAATCGGCCCTTCAAAAAGGGTATATGGTTTGTGCCATCTCGGGGGGCAATAACCCCGGTGTAAGAGAACGGCTGAGGGATCTCGGGGTTACAGACATCTACCTGAATATCAGACATAAGGGTGACCAACTGAAGGAGTACCTTGAAATTAACAACATCAAGCCGGATACCGTAATGTACATGGGTGATGATATCCCCGATATCCCCGCCATGCAGCAGGTTGCCCTCCCGGCCTGCCCCCAGAATGCCGCTCCCGAAGTAAAGGAAATCTGCAAGTATGTTTCCCATAAGAGCGGTGGGGAGGGTTGCGTGCGCGATATTATAGAACAGGTGCTGAAGGTACGGGGCGACTGGAACGGAAATTACGACGCAAAAGACTGAGAAGATGCTACAGGCACAATTAACGGCTTATAACATAATCCTGGCCTCATCTTCACCCAGGCGGAGGGAATTACTTGGACAAATGGGCATTAATTTTGAACAACGATCCCCGAAAGTGGACGAAACCTTTCCCGCAAGTTTGAAAGGCGCTGCCATTACGGATTACCTGGCAAGACTGAAGGCAGATACCTTTAAAGACCAGTTGCTGAAGAACGATATCCTTATTACAGCGGATACGGTGGTTTGGCATGAAGGACGGCTTCTGGGGAAACCCGATAACGAAAAGGAAGCCCACAGGATGCTTGGTTTATTGTCTGACGACTGGCATGAGGTAATAACCTCCGTGTGTTGTACCACGGCTGATAAGCAACGGTTGCTCCATGAGACCACCCTGGTTAAATTCCGGAAACTCCGGGAGGAAGAAATTGCCGGCTATGTCACGGAATATCTCCCATTCGATAAAGCCGGTGCCTATGGCATCCAGGACTGGCTCGGGCTTGTGGGGATTTCCGAGATCAGCGGATCCTATACCAACGTGGTAGGACTGCCTACCGCAAGCCTTTACGAATTGTTAAGGGACATGGTGCACTGAACCATTTTGGGTACTTTTGATAAAAACCAGGAATGAAAAAATCGTCCTACCGCTTTAATGGCCCCGGGGCCTTAATAATTACTATACTACTTCTCTTCTCTGCCTGCGACCAGATACCTCCGCAAGCCACATCCACGGAGAATAACGAAAAAACCGTAAAGGAAGCCCTGGCACGATCTGTTTCGGAGCAATTTAAAGAATATTGGTATGCCGGAGAAGCGGAGATCAGTTCCTACGAATTGCAGCAGGCAAGGTATGGTGAAATCAGGGGCGGATCATCGGTCCTTATTTTTGTAACCGAACCGTTTAACCCTGATAAACAGGTTAAGGCAGATGAAAACCGCCCCGATAATGTGCAGGTACTTAAACTTAACCGAACCAAAAATTTTCTTACCGGGATCTATCCATATTCCATAATGACCAGTACCTTCTATCCCGTTTTCCTGAGACAGCATGCTATAAAAGTTACTGCCACGGTACAGGAATGGTGTGGTCATGTATATACCCAGTTGAACAACCGCGGGTCCTTCGAGATTGCTTCGTACTCGTATTTTGAACAGGAAGCGGATCAGGAAGTGAACCTCGAGAAATCACCCCTGGAGGATGAAATCTGGACACAAATCAGGATCGCTCCCGAAGAACTGCCCCTCGGCAGTCTTGATATGCTTCCTTCCATGGAGTATCTAAGGCTGGCCCATAAGGAGATTAAAGTTTATCCGGCTGTAGGAAGCCTTAAGGAAGAAGACACTTTCAGTAGTTATAACCTTTACTATCCGGAGCTTGAACGTACGCTCCAAATCCAGTTTCAGACCGCCTTTCCCCATACAATAGAAAGCTGGACAGAATCCTACAAAAGTGGTTTTGGCCCGGATGCCGGCATAATGAAGAGCACTGCAAAAAGGCTTAAAACATTAAAGACTCCCTATTGGCAGAAAAACGGAAATAAGGATGTAATTTTGAGGGATAGTTTAGGCTTGTAATTATACATGGAAGAATTTTTTGTTATTTATAAAAAGGAAATTCTGGGTTCTCTGGTTTTGATCCTCGTAATCCTTGTACTGCGTATTATTTCCGTCAAAACAGTAAAACGGGTGGGCAGGATCAGCGAGCTAAATGAAGTCCGTACACGTCTTATAGCAAAATATATATCGTATGGCTTGTTATTCCTTGCGCTTGCCGGGCTAATATTTGTATGGGGAGTTAACATCCGCGAAATAGGCCTGATATTTTCCTCAGTTTTTGCCGTTATCGGGGTTGCACTCTTTGCACAATGGTCTATTCTCAGCAACATTACGGCTGGCATTATCCTGTTTTTTTCCTTTCCCTATAAAATCGGCGACCGTATTCGAATTCAGGACAAGGAAATAGATTATGAAGGCAATTATATAATTGAGGATATAAGGGCCTATCATGTGCACCTCCGAAAGGAAAATGGTGAACTGATGACCTATCCCAACAACCTAATGCTCCAAAAAGCCGTTTCCCTTGTAGAGACCACTGCAGACGTCAGGGAGGGCAGCGAGGTTCTTTAAGCTGTTAAAGTAGTTTTAAAAATTATCGCTAAGGGCCTAATCTTTCTATATTTGGCTACCAACTAAAAATTTTAGCATGCGCAACATTCTGGTATTCTGCACGGGAATTTTCCTGACATGTCAATGCATTCTCGCCCAGGTACCAGAAAATACATCCGCTGCGAATATTTACCATTCACTTCAGAAACTGAATTTCCTCGGCAATGCCCTTTATATAGCTGCACACCCCGACGATGAGAATACCCGCCTTATTTCATACCTGTCTAACAATCTGAAAGCCCGTACCGGTTAT
>CAYSVQ010000070.1:0-87041 GCA_964434565.1 uncultured Flavobacteriaceae bacterium
CAACAGGTTTGTTCTATCTTTGCCAAAAATTTTTGAGCGCTTATGATCAAATGGGTTGCCGCCATCCTCGGATACTTTGTCTTTCGGCTTCCGGGGGCAATAATAGGCTTCCTGCTGGGAAGTTTTATCGATAATGCAAACAGACCCGGGGGGGGCCGCACGATTTTCGGCGATTCTTCCCGGCAACAGGTTTCGCCTGCAGACTTTGAATTAAACCTGCTTTCGCTTTGCTCTATAGTAATTAAAGCAGACGGGCAGGTGAACCAGCGGGAACTGGATTACGTACGTCAGTATTTCCTGAGCACCTATGGCAAGGAACGGTCTAATGCCATCTTCCGTACTTTTAACGAGGTTATCAAAAAGCGCGAAATCTCCGCCGAACGTATCTGTACCTACCTCAATCAGCGTACCCGCTATGAGGTACGCCTGCAATTGCTGCATTTCCTCTTTGGTATTGCCGGGGCCGACGGTTCCCTGAGCACCGCCGAAATAAGCAAGCTACACGAAATTGCCAGCCACCTGCGGGTGGGGACCTATGATTTTGAAAGCATTAAAGCCATGTTCGTTAAGTCGGCGGATACGGCCTATAAAATCCTTGAAATCGATAAATCCGCTTCCGATGATGAAGTAAAAAGCGCCTACCGCCGGATGGCCAAGAAATACCACCCGGATAAGGTGATCACCGCAGACGAGGCCATTAAAAAGGGGGCTGAGGAAAAGTTCAAGCAGGTGCAAATGGCCTATGAACAGATTCAGAAGGAACGGGGAGTTTAGTAGGCAGTAGCAGTGGCAGTACGCAGGGGGTGGTTGATTTGTTGATGCGTTGATTTGTTGATTTGAAGAGCAAGGTCGTTGCAAGTATCGGTTGAAAGTGGGTAATAGCAGTAGTCGAGGGCAGTAATTGGTGGATTAGCAGGCAGGCGGATTAAAAAAAATGCCCTTGAATTTAGGCATTTGGAGGTGCCTTTGGTAAAAATTAATGATTAATTGGATCTATCAATACGGGTAATGGATACAATACATCAACGCATCAACAAATCAACCCGACTGCAGCAACGGTGCATTCAGCCAGGTGAATGATCCCAAACCAATATAAACCTTGAACGGACCTTCCATGCAGGATTTCCTCTTTTACGTACAACTCGGGTTCGACCATGTAATGGACCCATCGGCTTATGACCATATACTTTTCCTATCAGCCCTGGCACTCCCTTTTACCTTCAGGAGCTGGAAAAAGGTGCTGCTGCTTGCCACAGTTTTTACCGTCGCCCACTGCCTTTCCCTCGCGCTTTCGGCCTACGGGGTTTACAGGGCGGAAAGTTCCTGGATAGAATTTCTTATCCCTGTGACCATCATCCTGACAGCACTTTTCGACCTGCTTTATGCCAGAAGGGATGCAGACAGGATGGGCTTGTTCCTCCACCTGTTCGCCACAGCCTTTTTCGGGCTGATCCATGGCTTTGGTTTTTCCGGCTACTTTAATATGATGATGGCTGGCACCGAAGAGAAACTCGTACCCCTGCTTGGGTTTGCAACCGGGATTGAATTATCGCAGGCAGTTATAATAACGGTCATTCTCCTGCTTGCATACCTTTTGCAGCACCGGCTTCTTGTGAAACGCAGTCGCTTTATCCTTATCGGTGCCATAATTGTTGTCCTCATCACAATACCCATGCTGCTTGATACGTTCCCTAATTAAGCAGGCAGCTGCCGTACGGGTTAGGATTGGCTTTTCGGTGTTGCGGTTTGATTTAGTTAAATATTAACCCTTTCAGGGTTGTGGGGCGCACACAAAGCGGGTATCTTCGTATTTTTAAGGGTAAAGATTCCCGGAAGTCCTAAACTAAGGTTCAGTGAAGGTGAGTAAACAGGAAAAATACGACCGGGCCTATCTGAGGATGGCCAGCGAATGGGGAAAGCTGTCGTACTGCGTGCGCAGGCAGGTGGGCGCCATCATCGTTAAGGACCGGATGATTATTTCCGACGGTTATAACGGGACGCCTTCAGGGTTCGAAAACATCTGTGAAGACGAAGAAGGTTATACCAAATGGTATGTGCTCCATGCCGAGGCCAACGCCATTTCCAAAGTAGCCTCCTCTACCCAGTCATGCGAAGGGGCTACCTTATACATCACCTTATCCCCCTGCAGGGAATGCAGTAAACTCATTCACCAATGTGGCATAAAACGTGTTGTATACCAGCTGGCGTACAAGGACGATTCCGGGCTGAGGTTCCTTAAAAAGGCCGGGGTTGAGCTCGTACACCTGCCGGTAATTGAAAGCCTGGTATAGCACTGAATAACCTATGAAACGGAATTACTACTATATATGGCCAACCGTGATAGCGCTGGCAATGGCTTTGGGTATTTTTCTCGGGGGCAAGCTGAATTTTAACGATTCCCCGGAAAAGCTTTTCACAACCAATTCCAAGAAAGACAAACTCAACCGGCTGATCGATTACATAGATTTTGAATATGTTGATGAGATCAATACCGACAGCATAGTAGACGTTACCGTTAATAACATCCTGAATAAACTCGACCCTCATTCGGTCTACATCCCCAAGAATGAGATGAAGAAAGTCTCCGAAAATATGAAGGGCGATTTTGTCGGGATTGGGATCAATTTCTATATGTATAAGGATACTATTTCCGTGATCCGTACGGTAGAGAAAGGCCCTAGCGCCCTTAAAGGTCTTCAGCCGGGAGACAGGATCCTTACAGCTGACGGCGACACCCTGTACGGCAAAAGGTTGCCGAGCGATGAGATCGTAGGCAGACTTAAAGGTGCCGAGGGCAGCAGGGTGAACCTGAAAGTATACCGCAAAAGCGATAACCGGACCTTTAACGTTATCCTCACAAGGGACCATATCCCCATAAAAAGCGTTGAGGCCTATTTTATGTTAAGCCCCGATATGGGCTATATCAAGGTGAACCGTTTCGCCGAAAGCACCTATAACGAATTTATCAGCGCCCTCAGAAGCCTTCAGCGCCAGGGAGCCAGAAAGTTAACCCTCGACCTCAGGGATAACCCCGGCGGGTACCTTAGTATAGCCGAAAAACTGGCCGATGAATTCCTTGGCGACGGGAAACTCATCCTCTTTACCAAGAACAAGAACGGCGAGGTTTCCAACAGTTATGCCACCAGCAAGGGAATCTTTGAAGACAAACCGGTGTATGTCCTTATCAACGAACGTTCTGCCTCCGCCAGTGAAATCATTGCCGGAGCCCTCCAGGATAACGATATAGGCACTATAATTGGCCGACGCTCCTTCGGGAAAGGCCTGGTGCAGCGGGAAATGGAACTGGGCGATGGCTCGGCCATCCGCCTCACGGTGTCGCGTTATTATACGCCCACCGGCCGTTCCATCCAGAAATCCTATCAGAATGGAAGCAGGGATTATTACGAAAAATTCACAGACCGCTACCACAATGGGGAGTTGGTGTCTGTAGACAGCATAAAGGTTGCCGACTCCCTGAAATTTACCACCCCGAAAGGAAATATCGTATACGGGGGAGGCGGAATTATCCCGGATGTTTTTGTGCCCATCGGCAGCAATGAAGAGGAAGCAGTGGAAAGCCTTGAAAGTGGTTACGGCCTTTTTTCGCGGTTTGTGTTTGAACATCTCGAAGAAGACCGCACCCGGTACAGCGAGATGAGTGAGCAACAATTCTACAAAGATTTCACTGTAGACGATATCCTTTTTGAAAGTTTTATAAACTATGCCGAACAATGGCCTTTGGTACAGAAACTCAACCTCCGCTACTACGACATGGAAGAGCTTATAAAGACCAATCTGATGGCCGCCATGGCCGCGCAGTTGTACAATTCCAATATCCAGTCGCGCATAAAGGCATCCTCGGACAGGATGCTTCAAAAGGTCCTGGAATTAGACCAGCCTGTTATCAGTCAGGAACAAACGGCCCGAATAAGGGCGAAGGACTAATCTTCCCTGATTTTCTTTTCAATCTTTTTGGAGGTCAGATAAATCAGGATCAGCACCAGGGCGCAAAAGGCTGCTAGGATGCCGATTACCGCTACAATACTGTCTCCCTGCAAGGGGTCCCTGTAGTCCACCAGGGTAACGTTATAGGCGATCAGGGCAACAGCCGCTATAATGAGGATAATACTAACCGTTTTGTTCATGATTTAATGTCATGGGGTTATAAAAAGCTGATGGGCATTGGCGGCAAATAACTTTACGGCAATTGCCAGCAGGATGACCCCGAAAACCTTTCGGATGATACTAAGCCCGCTTTTTCCAAGGAACTTACCTATTTTTCCCGATGATTTCAGTACAAGGTAAACAAAAACCGTGTTCAGCACTATGGCCACTATAATGTTTTCCACATGATATTCGGCCCTCAGGGAGAGCAGGGAGGTAAGGGTGCCAGCCCCGGCTATCAGCGGGAATGCTATGGGCACGATCGATGCGCTTTCGGGTTCATCGTCCCTGTATAAACTGATACCCAGGATCATTTCAATAGCCAGGAAAAAGATGATCAGCGCCCCGGCCACCGCAAAGGAATTTACATCGATCCCTATCAGTTTAAGGATCTCGTCCCCGACAAACAAAAAGGCGACCATAAGGCACGCCGCCACAATGGTGGCTTTTCCGGACTGCACATGGCCCACCTTGTTCCGCAGGCTGATGATCACAGGGATACTGCCGAGAATATCGATAACGGCAAATAGTACCATGGTGGCTGTCGCTATTTCTCTAAAATTAAATTGCAAGGTCAAGTTTCAAATATTTGCAGACAAAGGTACGGCATACGAATGGCTTAGGAAGAAGGAGGCATTAAATTCTTCCTGACCCTAATCATTGAAAAATTATCTTTGCATAAAATTTCGAACCGCATGTTCCAGCTGGGGAAGACGATTGTATCAGAAGACATCATTACTGAAGAGTTTGTTTGTAACCTCAATGCCTGCAAGGGAGCCTGCTGTATTGACGGAGAGGCCGGAGCGCCCCTCGACGAGAAGGAAACAGGGGTCCTCCTGGAGATTTACCGCAAAGTGAAACCTTTTTTACGGCAGGAGGGGATTGAAGTCATTGAAGAACACGGTGCTTTCGTGAAAGGAGATGACGGGGAATGGGAGACCCCTTTGGTAGACGGGAGGGAATGTGCCTATGTTACCTATGGGGATAGGGGGAATGCCGAGTGCGGCCTGGAGAAAGCCTATAACGCGGGTGCGACTAAATGGAAGAAACCGGTTTCCTGTCACCTGTATCCCATCAGGGTGAAGGAGTACACCGGGTTGGTTGCCGTAAATTACCACAGATGGGAGATCTGCGACCCGGCCTGTAGCCTGGGGCAGCATCTACGGGTGCCCGTTTATGTCTTTGTGAAGGATGCCCTTATCCGGAAATTCGGCCCTGCATGGTATGCCGAACTGGTAAAAGTCGCCGGAGAACTCAGTAAAGAAGCCCCAGAATAATCAGTCGATACAGGGCACCGCCCTGTATCAGTTTTGAAGAGGGGATCCAGCTCACCGCACTGTATCTGACAGCCGGCTAAATAGTTGGGATATGGAGCATGATCTGCGTTCCCGTAGGAAGGCCGTTTTCGTCGTACAGGTCTACAATATCAACTTCAAAGGTATTCTGGTAATCCTTTGAAAAGTTTGCCAGCCGTTCCCTGGTAATGTCTATCCCTACCGACTTACGCTTTAATACCTTGCTTTGTTTAAGTTTTTCGGCCTCTGCGCGCCCCACCCCGTTGTCGGCTATGGCAATGTTTATAAAATTGGGGTTGGTCCGGGAAACATGGAGACCTATGCGTTTTTCACCCGGTTTGGATGAAAGGCCATGCCATAGGGCGTTTTCCAGGAAGGGTTGCAGGATGAGCGATGGGATTTTTACCAAATGGGTGTCTATTTCCTTGTCTACAGTGATCCCGAACTGAATTTCATTGTTAAACCGGATATTTTCTATGTTCATGTACAATTCTACAGTTTCCAGTTCCTCGGCAAGGGGGATTTCCTTTAAGGAAGAAGCTTCCAGAATTTTTCGGACCAGCTTTGAAAATTTGTTGAGGTAGTGTACCGCATTTTTCTTTTCATTATTAATTATATACAGTTTAATGGAATTGAGCGAATTAAACAGGAAATGCGGATTCATCTGGCTGCGCAGCATACTCTGTTCCAGCGTGAGTAATTTTTTTTCGTTTTTTAACTGGTACTGGCGGTAGAGGATATACAGGATCAGCGAGAAGAGGGCGAGCATCAGTGCGCTGATGAGCAGGGTATTCTGGTTCCTCCTTAGCCTGAGCTTTACAATTTCGTTCTCCTTGGCCAGGATCTCGATCTGATTTGTTTTCTTTTCGGTATCATAACGCATGATCATGTCGTTCACATACCGCAGATTGAGGTTATTGTTCACCCTTTCATCATATTCCCGCGAATTCTTGTAGTATTCCAGGGCTTCCTCCGGCTTGCCCTGTTGCCGTGCCAGGTCCGAAAGCAGGGCATAACTGCGGGCTGCATTCCCCAGCAGCTCATAGTCCATCGATTCCTCCAGCCCTTTCTTAAGCGATACTTCGGCCCGATCAAATTGTCCGAGCTCCATAAGGGCCCACCCCAAATTGGTATGAACTCCGGAAGTGATATGCCGGTCTCGGGTTCGTTCCGCGGCAACAAGGGTTTCCTGCAGCAGTTCCAGGGCCTCCTCAGGATTCCCCTGTTTAATGAATACCCGGGCTATACTGTTGTTGCAAATGGCAATACCGCTCTCCGAGCCTATACGCTGGTCGTAATAGAGAGCGGTGCGGTAGTTGTTCATCGCCTGTTCCAGTTTCCCCTGGGCTTCCAGGCATTCGCCTTTATTCTGGTGGTTTACGGCCATGCCCCGGAGGTTGCCGAGTTCGGATTCAAGTTTCAGGGAGCGGTCGTAATGACCTATGGCCAGGTCGTACTGTTGAAGGGTCTGGTAAATATTGCCGATGCTGTTGAGCGATACATTGATACTGCGTTTGATGCCGTCTGATGGATCTTCTATGGCTTCGGCAAGCTCAAGTGCTTCCTGGTTGAAATCAAGGGCGGTCTTAACAGCGTCGTTCCTGCGGTAGACAACCCCAAGCATATTGAGGCTGAATATCCGGAATTCCAGGTTGTCTGCATCGAGTGCTGCTTCCAGGGCATGTTCGTGGTAACTGATCGCCCTGGGGAAATCAGAAATATTGCGGAACGTGGTACCCAATTGGTTGTAAGCATAAGACATCCCGTCCGAATAATCCTTTTTGGCGGCCTGCAGCACAAAGTACTTCATAAGCAGCGTGTCCCGGCGGAAGGGCCTTAGAGCTTCGTCGAGTTCCTTATAGGTCTTCGGGCCGGCATCTATGAGGCTGTCTATTCTGTTGATAAACTTCGTTGGCACATGCTGCGAATGCGCAAGGGAGAAAATCAGCAGCAGAACTATGAGGGAATATAATTGAATGTTAGATGAACGCATGCCGCCAGTTTAGAACATATCTAGGAAACCGGATTTTTTTTGTCGGGATACAGGTATTTTATGGTTGGAGCTAAGTACGACATAGCCGTCTGTTTTAAGGAATTCCTTGATTTTTGAAAGGTTGATGATATAGGAATTGTGTATCCTGAAAAAGGAGTCCGATGGCAGCAGCTCGTTTACCTCCTTTAATTTTTTTGTGAGGACTATTTTCTGTCCGTCTATCAGATACACCGTACTGTAATTGCCGTCAGATTCCGCATAAAGGATGTCGTTCCCGTCTAAAAATATCAGTTTTCCATCTGTATTGAAGGTGATTTTTTTATGGATGGAGTTGGTATTGAAGTTCAGCAGAATCTTTTCAAGCCTGTCTGCCGTATAGTTCCGGGCGTTGAATTTCTTAATTTTAACGATTGTATCCTTAAGGTCGTCTGTATCTATAGGCTTAAGGAGGTAATCTATAGCCTCGTTCTTAAGTGCTTTGATGGCATACTGGTTATAGGCCGTGGTAATTACGACCGGGAAGTCCTTGTTTTTAAGTTTCTGAATAAACTGGAAGCCATCCATGGTGGGCATTTCAATATCCAGGAACAGGCAATCCGGGCTGTGGTGCTCCAGGTAGTTCAGCGCTTCAAAAGGATCTGTAAATGATGCCTCCACATGGATTTCATCACTAAAATTCGTCAACTCCCAGGTTAAACTTTGCAGGGCTTTGATCTCGTCATCTACAATAACCGCTTCAATCATAATGCTACTAAATAGTAAAGGTAATATAAACAAAATTATGCCTAGATTTTTTCAGCTTCTGGAAAAGATGTGCGCTTAGCAATGTTTTGCGTGTGTTTAGCAGAAAACAAATTAAATCTGGCAAGGCCTTTGGAGCGGCCTGATATTTTTGGATAATTTGCCATAATTACTGCTGCTTAGGGAGTTGTTGCCCCCTCTTGCCAATTACACACTATTTTAAACCGATTATACAAATCCGATCCGGGAGAAGCCTTCATCCAGTTAAATTTGACGCAGTTTCTTTCCCGGATGATCACTTCGGTCCCGGGCCGGAAATTGAAAAATTAAGGATATGAAACGATGTGCCATCTTCTTTGCAATTTTAATCATTACCCTGTTTATAGCAGTATGGGTAGAACAGCGCCACGGTGAAATATCCATGGATGAATTTGCGCATGAAGATATGAACTCCATTAAGGCCGACCATGCCTCCGGGCACCTTTCGGAATAGCCATCCACTCATTTAAAGCCACCTCCTATGCCCCATGTAGTATTCAAAACCGTAAAATTTACCCTTTGGGGGATGCTCTTGTTGTTCGTAAGTTCGCACGGCATTCCGGAATACCCCCACATACGTTTTTTACCGGCTGCTGGCACCTATGACCTGCATGCAAATGGGGAAGAAGACATAAACCTCCTCGGATCCGTATCCTTCGAACATATACAGGAGAAAAAGAAAAATGGGCATACCTATTCCGTAGTGAAGCTCCACCTGGCCGGCAGTGGGAAGAGAAGCCCCCATACCCTGGGATTTATTATTGCCATGGACGGGGAAAATCAGTCCATAGAAAAAGGTATCTACAGGTTTAACAGTGACATAGATGGTTTCCTGGCGCATTTTGAAGGAGCCTTTGGATTTGCCAGTATCAATGCCTATGGGGAGCAGCCCTTCTTCGCGAAAGAAGGAAAACTAACAATCGGGCACGTTGCAAATGAGTCGCTAAGTGGCTCCCTGGCCATTTCCATGGTAAATGCAGATGGCGAAACCCTTCATTTGGGCGGGGATTTTAACGCGCTTTTAAAGAACTAACAATATCCATAACAGCCAGCGGGTTGTTTAAAGGATGAAAAAGATAAGAGATAACTTTCAAACCAGAGTTACGGCCCTATCAGGAGTGCGGCGGCCACAAGGCCAGCTTCACCTGCCGGTGTCATTGCACGAATTGGACAACCAGACCAACGTAATGGTCGGCTTATTTGCTCGATTTTTAGGTTTCGGGGGAACTACCTAGATCAGCAGACCAACTTGTGATAATAGTTTTTGACACATCGGAGGGCCGTACGGTTTGATAGTTTATTGCTCACAAACTTCCCTCTCTTTTTTTATCCCCAATTATATTAATTCCTGCATAGCCGGCTGCCACAATGACTTAACCGCATAGCCGCGAAATTCCCTGATGTATTTTTTCTACCTGTACCCCTCATTAGTAAACCAATCAGTATATTAAATACTTAACGGTGTATTTGTTGCCACCTTTTGCGGCTTCATGATTTTTTACAACTCCCTTATATTACGGAAGCATAGTAAATTCCCTTACCGAGGGTGGATTTCAACAACTTGTGTTAAAAACTTTGTTGGGATTATAGAGAAACCCCCTTTAGAAATTGATTACATTTTTAAATATTTGTTAGTCCCAACCGGAAGGAAATTTTCACCCATTCTAATAACTAAAAATCACAGAAAATATGTCAGTAGCGGTAGAGCCAATTTTGCAGGAAAATGATAACAGGTTTGTAATATTTCCCATACAACATCACGATTTATGGGAATGGTACAAAAAATGCGAAGCCTGCTTCTGGACTGCCGAGGAAATCGACCTTCACCAGGACCTCGCCGACTGGAACAACAAGCTGAGTGAGGAAGAACGCTATTTTATCAAGCACATCCTCGCCTTCTTCGCCGCTTCAGACGGCATAGTCAATGAGAACCTCGCCGAAAACTTCGTCAACGAAGTACAGTATTCCGAAGCAAAGTTCTTCTACGGTTTCCAGATCATGATGGAGAATATCCATTCGGAAACGTATTCCCTGCTGATAGATACCTATGTAAAGGACGAGAAGGAGAAGAACCTCCTTTTCACCGCCATCGAAAATTTCCCGGCTATCAAGAAAAAGGCCGACTGGGCCCTGAAATGGATTGACTCCCCGAGTTTCGCCGAACGATTGATCGCTTTCGCCGCCGTAGAGGGAATTTTCTTTTCAGGGGCGTTTTGCTCCATATTCTGGTTGAAGAAACGCGGATTGATGCCCGGCCTTACCTTCTCCAATGAACTTATTTCAAGGGATGAAGGGATGCATTGCGACTATGCCGTGCACCTGCATAACCGCCACCTTGTAAACAAGGTTTCCAAAGAGCGGATCAGGGAAATTATTGTGGATGCCCTGAACATAGAACGCGAATTTATTACAGAATCCCTGCCTGTAAGCCTTATCGGAATGAATGCCAAGCTGATGACCCAGTATCTCGAATTTGTTACAGACAGGCTACTGGTGGAACTCGAATGCGAGCGGGAGTACAATGCCACCAATCCCTTCGATTTTATGGACATGATATCCCTTCAGGGCAAGACCAATTTCTTTGAGAAGAGGGTTTCGGAATATCAAAAGGCCGGTATAATGAACAAGGAAAAGGACACCGAATCGCATAAGATCAGCTTCGACGCCGATTTCTGAGGAACTTATTGCCACGGAACTCCGTATCAGGGGTTTTTTGGGATCACATATGAACGTGTTAAGCTTTTAATAAAAGGCCTTACCACACCCTGGTTTCACAATAATTAAATTGTAGCAAGATGTACGTAATTAAAAGAGATGGAAGAAAAGAGCCGATGATGTTCGATAAGATCACGGCCAGAGTCAGAAAATTGTGTTATGGGCTTAACAACCTGGTAGACCCGGTAAAGGTGGCCATGCGGGTTATCGAGGGATTGTACGATGGGGTAACCACCTCCGAACTGGATAACCTGGCGGCGGAGATAGCGGCTACCATGACCACCGCCCACCCGGATTACGCCAAACTGGCTGCCCGGATCTCCGTTTCCAACCTGCACAAGAATACAAAGAAATCCTTCTCCGAAACCATGAAGGACCTGTATGAATATATCAATCCACGGACCGGTAAAAAGGCCCCCCTGCTTTCAGACGAAGTTTATAAAGTGATTGCGGAGAATGCCGAACAATTGGACAGCACCATCATTTATAACCGGGATTTTGGCTACGATTATTTCGGTTTTAAAACCCTTGAGCGCTCTTACCTCCTGAAATTAAACGGCAAGATAGCAGAACGGCCGCAGCATATGCTGATGCGCGTTGCAGTGGGCATCCACCTGAACGATCTTGAATCGGCCATAGAGACCTACGAGCTGATGTCTAAAAAATACTTTACCCACGCCACCCCTACCTTGTTTAATTCCGGGACACCAAAGCCCCAGATGTCTTCCTGTTTCCTTCTGGCAATGAAGGACGACAGCATTGACGGCATTTACGACACCCTGAAGCATACCGCAAAGATTTCCCAGTCCGCCGGAGGTATCGGACTTTCTATCCATAACGTACGGGCTACAGGCTCTTATATAGCCGGTACAAACGGCACCTCTAACGGCATTGTCCCCATGCTCCGGGTCTTTAACGATACGGCCCGCTATGTAGATCAGGGAGGCGGCAAGCGCAAAGGTAGTTTTGCCATCTATGTAGAACCATGGCATGCCGACATCTTCGAATTCCTTGAATTAAAAAAGAACCACGGCAAGGAAGAAATGAGGGCCCGCGACCTGTTCTATGCCATGTGGCTGCCCGACCTGTTTATGAAAAGGGTGGAAGCCAACGGGGAATGGACCCTGATGTGCCCCAACGAATGCCCCGGCCTCTATTCATGCCATAGCGAGGAATTCGAGAAATTGTACACCCGCTACGAAAATGAAGGCAAAGGAAGGAAGACCATTATGGCCCGCGAACTGTGGGAGAAAATCCTTGAATCCCAGATAGAGACCGGAACCCCCTACATGCTCTATAAGGATGCCGCCAACCGAAAGAGCAACCAGAAGAACCTGGGTACAATCCGGTCTTCCAACCTCTGCACGGAGATCATCGAATATACCGCTACCGATGAAGTGGCCGTATGTAACCTGGCGTCTATCGCCCTGCCCATGTTCGTTAAAAACGGACAATTTGACCATAAGGAATTGTTCCGGGTAACCAAGCGTGTAACCAAGAACCTCAATCGGGTGATCGACAGGAATTATTACCCGATCAGGGAAGCTGAAAATTCCAATATGCGCCACCGGCCCATAGGCCTGGGGGTACAGGGGCTGGCAGACACCTTTATCATGATGCGGCTGCCCTTTACCTGCGATGAGGCCAGGCAACTGAACCAGGATATTTTTGAGACCCTTTATTTTGCGGCTGTTACGGCTTCCTTGGAACTCTCAAAAGAAGAAGGGCCATATTCAACCTTTAAAGGTTCGCCAATTTCCCAGGGGAAATTCCAGCACAACCTCTGGGGCATCAAGGATGAGGAACTATCAGGCAGGTGGGACTGGGGAAAACTGCGCAAAAGCGTTAAGAAGCACGGGGTGCGGAATTCCCTGCTCGTAGCCCCCATGCCAACCGCTTCCACCTCGCAGATCCTGGGCAACAATGAATGTTTTGAGCCTTATACTTCCAATATCTATACCCGCAGGGTCCTTTCAGGCGAGTTCATAGTGGTGAACAAACACCTGCTGGAAGACCTTGTGAGGCTTGGTCTTTGGAACGAAGATCTGAAACAGGAACTTATGCGCGCAAACGGGTCGGTACAGCAAATCGCTGATATCCCCGAAGATATCAAGGAACTCTACAAGACCGTTTGGGAGCTCAGCATGAAGGATATTATCGATATGAGCCGCCAGCGGGGTTATTTCATAGACCAGAGCCAGTCTCTGAATCTGTTTATGGAGAACGCCAATTACGCCAAGCTTACATCGATGCACTTCTATGCCTGGAAGAGCGGCTTAAAGACAGGGATGTATTACCTCCGTACCAAATCAGCGGTTGACGCCATCAAATTTACGCTGGATAACAGCAAGAAGGAGGAACCCGTCGCCGTGGAAGCGGAAACAGATGCCTTGGCTCTGCCGAATGCCGTAGACACGGTGGCTATAAAGGTAGAAACGACCCCGGTAAAGGATGATGAGGTAAGCACCGCGCCAATGACGGCCGATGAAATGAAAGCCCTGATAGCACGTGCCCGTGAGGGGGAGACTGATGACGACTGCCTGATGTGCGGGTCCTGACAAATAGAGTTTATTGTTGCTAAAACACCCCGGATGCTGGCTGTAAAGCAGGCTATTCCCGGGGTGTTTTGTAATAATAGGGCGACAAGGCGAATTTTGGATTATGAAAATACGGGATATACTCCGGAAATTGCAGGGAGGTTCAGGAAGTAATCAGGCCGGTAGGGTTGGCCATTTATTTGTCTACATGCGTGCGCACCATGTTATACGAAATAACCATCAAGGCGGCGTACATCAGGAGAATTATATAGTAATTTTCCATGTTTAGGTTGCAATCGGTTAATTTGATGGTAATAACACCTTAGTTATACGTACGACTACGGCAGGGAAAAAGATTACCAAAGAGTTAGAAAATATCAATAAAATTGTAAACAAAGTTTCAGGGCCGCTCACCCCTGACCGAAACCAGGCGGAACACTAAGCCGCCCAGAATGCCCAGCAGGGCGTAAAGCAGTAATAGAATAACATAAAGTTCCATATAACATTGGACGCATAACATGGATACTTCTTACTAAAACGAATGTTAAATCGTGTTAGGATAAGGTTAAAGTTGATGGGGCGGACCGCCGCGATTAATTAAAGGTATATGATTCACTTTATTTATCTTTAGGTGCCAACCTTAATATTTAACTATGAAAGTAAAGATCGTTCTGCCTGCCTGCTATTTGTTTTTTTTGATGGCCGCTTCCCTCTGCGCACAACAGGACTACGAACCAGGCGCGGAGAACCTCGCACACCAGGAGTGGTTCCGTGATGCAAAATTCGGACTGTTTATTCATTGGGGCGTTTATAGTGTGATGGGCGGGGGAGGCGATCCCGGAATAGCCGAGTGGATTATGCAGAACAAGGAAATCCCGATAAAGGACTACGAAAAGCTACCTGCCTTTTTTAACCCCCAGAGGTTCGACGCCGCTGCCTGGGTACAGATGGCCAGGGAGGCCGGGATGAAGTATATTACCATTACCAGCAAACACCACGATGGTTTTGCCATGTACGATTCCGGAGTTTCAGACTATAACATTGTGGATAAAACTCCTTACGGCAAGGATGTAATCAGGCAGCTGGCCGAGGAATGCAGGAAACAGGGCCTGGAGTTGTTCTTCTATTATTCCCAGCTAGACTGGCACCACCCGGATTATTACCCCAGGGGGCGTACCGGAAAGGGCTATACCGGGCGGCCTGAAGAAGGCAACTGGGATAATTACATCACTTATATGAATGCACAACTGGAAGAACTGCTTACCCAATACGGCCCTATTGGCGGGATCTGGTTTGATGGCATGTGGGATAAGATCGATGAAGACTGGCAGCTCGATACCACCTATAGCCTGATACACAAATTGCAGCCTGCTGCCCTGATAGGAAGTAATCACCATGTTAAACCTTTTCCGGGGGAAGACTTCCAGATGTTCGAACAGGATTTGCCGGGCGAAAACACCAGGGGATGGCAGGGCTCCTATATAAGTGAACTCCCGCTCGAAATGTGCCTCACCATAAATGATTCGTGGGGGTTTAATATTACAGACCACAACCATAAATCTGCAAAGGATCTGATTCACCTGCTGGTTAAGGCCGCCGGAAGGAATGCGAACCTGCTGCTTAATGTCGGGCCTATGCCCAACGGGCTGATCCAGCCCGAACATCAGGCTTCCTTAAAGGCCGTAGGGGAATGGATGGCCCGGAACGGAGAAACCATATACGGTACCCGTATCGGCACGGTAAAGCCCGACGACTGGGGGGTTTCTACCATAAAAGGTAAAAAGCTATACCTCCATATCCTGGATCTAAATAAGGAAGTTTTGCTGATTAACCCATTTCAGGAAAAAGTAGCCTCCGTGGTTTATTACAAAGACAAAACAAAGGTACCCTACAGGCTGGACCGTTACGGCCTACTGCTGGAACTTCCCTCAGATAAAAGGCAGGAAATTAACACCATCATCGAGATCACCCTCCGTTAGGGCGAAGTAAAAGAATCAACCGCTTTATAGGCATCTATAACTGCCTGTTCCCCTGCCTTTCCGTCAGTGGAATTGCCGTGTTCCATGCCCAGTATCCCCTGGTATCCTTTTCCGTGGATAAACCTGAATATATTCAGATAGTTGATCTCGCCGGTGGTAGGCTCGTTCCGCCCCGGGTTGTCGCCTATTTGTATGTAGGCGATTTCATCCCAGCAGGCTTCCATATTGGGTATAAGGTTGCCTTCCTGTATCTGCTGGTGGTAAATATCGAAAAGGATCTTGCAGGAGGGGGATGCCACTGCCTTGCAGATCTCGTAAGCCTGGGGCGAGCCATAAAGGAACATCCCCGGATGGTTCATGAAGTTTAGTGGTTCCAGAACCATTACCAGGCCGTGGGGTTCCAGCAGGGCCGAGGCCTGTTTCAGGGATTCTACCACCTGGGCCGTCTGGTAGCCCATAGCCTGGCGTAAATCGAGGTGGCCCGGAACCACGGTCATCCATTTGGCATTAACGCGTTTGGCAACTGTTACCGCATTCCTGATATCCTGAAGGAATTCTTCCCTCCTGCCAGGGTCACCGGAGGCGAGGTTGGGTTCATTCCAGTAGATTTTATGGGCCACGAAGACCCCCATTTCCAGCTTCCGGTCCTGCATTAACTTTGCCATCTTTTCCTGTAGCATGACATCGCGGCCCGACATCCCGTTGTCTTCGAAGGCCCGGAAGCCCTGGTCTGCCATAAAAGTAAGCTGGTCAAGAGGATCTTTTCCCGCGAGTTCCTCGAACATACCCAGGTGGGGCGCATACTTCAGTTTGAAAATATATGGGGCCGGCAGGGGTTGGGGTATCCCGGAAACCAGAAGCCCCCCCAGCGAGATCGCTCCGCCGGAGAGGGCACTTTTTTGAATAAAACTTCGCCTTTTCAACGCGCTGGATTAAATCGACCAGGCCTTGCCACCGGTAAGTTCGTTCAGATCTCCGCATCCTATATATTCCCCCGGCACTGGCAGGTAAGCTAAAACCTCTTTCCCAATCTGTTCGGAACTCTTATAAGCCCATATGGTTACCCCCCTGAGGTTGTTGGCAAACGCAAAGCGGGAAGTTTCATCATCAAGCTCGGCGGTTTCCCCTTTCTCGTTTGATTCCTGATAAGAATTGATGGATTCGAACATCTTGGTTTCGCTTTCCTTCGTTTGTTTTAGGGCTTCTGCCAGTACGGGCTCCAGCTCTTCCGGCCCCAGGTCGCCGATTTCGTCATTCCCCGAATCGGCAAGCGCCTTGTCGAAAAATCTACGCATAGACATTCTCACGAATTCCTGTTCCTCCGGTTCTGAAACCTCGTTTAGGTATTTATCCAAAAAAATGTGTATCTGGACGTCCGATGCCGAGGGGGTATCCGTTTTCGGGAGGATGATATCCACCAGATGCCGGATTCCCTGCCCCTCTTCAGGGGTAAAGAAATCGGGCGTCCAGTCTGGTCCCTGGTCCTTACAACTTTGCAAGATACTGATAAGTGTAGGGGTGGCCACGGCATAGCCGAAGGTCATCCCCATGTTCTTTAAGGCTTTTCTTCTGTTCATTATATACTTCCTTTTTTAAGTTGTTCGGCGGCGTGGTTAACAGCCCTAGCCGTAAAGGCCATATAAGTCAGAGAGGGGTTTACACAGGAGGCGGAGGTCATAAAAGCCCCGTCTGTAACATACACATTGGGAACGGCATGCACCTGGTTCCAGCCGTTTAGCACAGAGGTTTTAGGATCCCTGCCCATACGGGCCGTACCCATTTCGTGTATCCCCAGGCCGGGTGCCCCGGGCCTGTCGAAGGCTTCAATATCCCTGACCCCTGCGGCTTCAAGCATGGCTACTGCCTGTTCCTGCATGTCTTTACGCATCTTAATCTCATTGTCCTTGTATTCGGCATCAAAAGTTACCGTAGGCAAGCCCCATCCATCCAGTTTGTCGTAGTCAAGCGTCATGCGGTTCTCCTCGTAAGGGAGCATCTCCCCGAAGCCACCCATTCCGATTGTCCACCCACCAGGTTTTAAAATGGCTTCCTTAAGGTCCTTGCCGTAAGAAAGTTCAGCTACGGTCTCGTCCCAGTTGCCCCGGGAAGCGCCCCCCTGGTAGCCGTAACCCCTGATATAATCCCTGGTGTCTGAATCCCCTCCAAGGTTACGGAAGCGGGGTATATAAATCCCGTTGGGTTTCCTGCCCTTGTAATACTTGTCATCAAACCCGTCATACTTGCCCTGGGCTCCAACGTTCAGGTGGTGGTCCATTATATTCCTTCCCAGCTGGTCTGAGTCGTTGCCAAGGCCGTTGGGGAATCGGTCTGATTTGGATTGCATCAAAATGGAGGTGGATGCTATGGCCGAAGCGCACAGGAAAATAACTTTAGCTTTAAATTCGTATTCCTCCTTTGTCTCCCGGTCTTTAACCTTTACGCCTGTTGCCTTTTTGGTATTCGGGTCGTATATGATTTCGTGTACCACGGCATCCGGGCGCAGGGTAAGGTTCCCCGTGCGTTCCGCTGCCGGCAGCGTGGACGAGTTGCTGCTGAAATATGAACCGAAGGGACATCCGCGGATACAGCGGTTACGGTACTGGCAGCGTATCCGGCCATCGTATTGCTTATCGCTGTTGATGTGGGCGACCCGACCTGCGGTTATGACCCGGCCGTTAAAACTTTCGGAAACCTTCTCCCGTAAATGTTGCTCCACGCAGTTCAGTTCCATCATGGGTTCGAAAACCCCATCGGGCAACTGTGGTAAACCAAGCGATTCGCCGCTTACCCCGATAAAGGATTCCGCCTTGTCATACCAGGGGGCGATATCTTTATACCGCACCGGCCAGTCGATGGAAACTTTATCATTCTTATTGGCTTCAAAATCAATGTCGCTCCAGCGATAGCTGTGCCGCCCCCACATTATAGACCGTCCGCCAACATGGTAACCGCGCATCCAGTCGAATCGCTTGATCTCGTTGTAGGGGTGTTCCAGGTCGTTCACGAACCAGAAATTGTGCTGGGCCTTTACCGTGTATCCGGTCCTTGCCTGCTTCAGTTGTTTTGCCTTTTCCTCCCTCGGGAGTTCACCCCTGTTGGGAAAGTCCCAGTCGTCCATATTGGCGGTGGGATAGTCTTCAATATGTCTGACCATCCGCCCCCTTTCAAGCACCAATGTTTTGAGTCCTTTTTCACATAATTCCTTGGCTGCCCAGCCACCGCTGATCCCAGTCCCCACAACAATCGCATCATAGGATTCCTGCTCCTGGTTGTAATAAAATTTGCTCATTTATTGAATTGTTTATTCTCTAAAAGTATTAAATATTAAATTAATTTTCTACATTTAAAACCTATAATTCCTTGTGAATTTGCAGTATAAGCATAGCCAAAATAAGAATACTAAAATAAATCATCAAACATTGTCTTGAAGGTTGCATTTAGGAATATTAATTGAGGATTTGTGCTTCAGCAATAATACCCCAGCCTGTTTCCAGCAACATTTAACCCTACATTTAAACGTTATCGCATGAATCGAAGAAAATTTATACGGAAAGGATCACATGCCGGAATAGCCTTGTCTGTATTGGGTGTTTATGCCTGTAAGCAGGAGAAAAAACAGGAAGAAGGTTCCGAAATGGGAACCACCCCTGTACAGGAGGCTACCCCCTTCTTTGAGTTATCACTTGGGCAATGGTCTATTCACCGGATGATCTTTGAGGAGGGGACAGACCCCTATTCTTTTGCAGAAAAGGCCAAAAACTGGGGATTCAGCGGGCTCGAATACGTAAGCCAACTTTACAATAAAGAACTGGAGGCCGCTAACTTTTCGGAAGAAGCCATGGCTGCCTTTGTTGAAAAAAGCAATACCGAAGCTTTGAAACACGGCCTGGCTAACGTCCTTATTATGGTGGACGGGCAGGGAGACCTCGCAACAACCGATCCGGCAGCTCGCCGTGCTGCCGCAGAGAACCATTTTAAATGGGTAGATGCCGCTGCTGCCATGGGATGCCATGCCATCCGGGTAAACCTCGCGGGAAGTAACGAGCGCGATGAATGGATTGCCAATTCGGTAGATGGATTAACCCAATTAGCTACCTATGCTGCGGATAAGCATATCAATGTATTGGTAGAGAACCACGGAGGCTTGTCGTCTAACGCCAAATTACTCGCAGGGGTGATGGAACAGGTGAATATGGAGAACTGCGGAACCCTACCCGATTTCGGTAACTTCTGTATCCGAAAGGAAGACCCTGAAGACGGGTCGTCGCCCTGTGCCGAGAAATATGACATTTACCAGGGGGTAGAGGAACTTATGCCCCACGCCAGGGCGGTAAGCGCCAAATCGCACGGGTTTGATGCAGAAGGCCGGGAAACCGAGATCGATTATACCCGGATGCTCGGGATTGTGAAGAATGCCGGTTATACGGGCTTTATCGGAGTGGAATATGAAGGCAGCGACCTAAGTGAAGAAGCGGGGATCCTTGCCACAAAAGAGCTGTTGCTGAAAGCCGCCAAAGAGCTCGCATAACGTACCAACCAGACCTATGAAAGTATTTTTTAATGAGCTGTTCGATTATAACTTCTTTTGCAACAAGAAGTTAATAGAGGAATACAAGGGAGTAAAGAAAATGCCCGAAAAGAGCATAAGCCTCTTTAGCCATATCCTAAATGCCCATCATATCTGGAACGCCCGGCTACAGGGGAAATTACCCGGATATGAGGTATGGCAGCTGCAACCGGTAAAGGAGTGGAGCGATATCCACTACGAAAACCAGCGCAACACCTTTGAGATCATAACCAATACAGATAATTTCGAAAAGAGGATAGATTATGAAAATTCGGAGGGGCGGGTATATTCCAATACCATAAAAGACATTCTTTACCACATGATCAACCATTCAACGCACCATAGGGGCCAGATCGCAATGGACCTGCGGAACCATAATATGGAGCCGCTTTTATTGGATTATATTTTTTATAAAAGATAGCCCCAAAAGACCAACAAGCATGACGCCCGGGATAAAAGTACAGCTCTCTTTGATGATGTTCCTCGAATTCTTTATCTGGGGGGGCTGGTTCGTAACCCTGGGTACTTATATGGGCGACAACCTGGAAGCCAGCGGCGGGCAGATTGCCATGGCGTTCTCCACGCAGTCATGGGGTGCTATTATCGCCCCGCTGGTTATAGGGATTATAGCCGACCGCTATTTCAACGCCGAAAAAATCCTTAGCATCCTGCACCTGGCCGGCGCCTTTCTCATGTACCAGTTATATATAGCGGAAGATTTTTCAGATTTTTACCCTTATGTGCTGGCCTATATGATCATGTATATGCCAACCCTGGCCCTGGTGAATTCCATTTCTTTCAACCAGATGAAAGACCCGGCAAAAGAATTCGCTTTTGTACGGGTTTTTGGGACCATCGGCTGGATTACCGCAGGGCTTATAATCAGCTATGTTTTCCTCTGGGATGCCGTGGAGGCGCGCGAAGCCGGGATGCTTAAAAATACCTTTTTGATGGTCTCCATTGCTTCTCTGATACTGGGCCTGTTCAGCCTCAGCCTTCCCAGAACCCCCCCCAAGGTTGACCGGGACGAGAAGATAAGCATCTATAGCATGCTTGGTTTTGATGCCCTGCAATTGCTTAGGAACCGCAATTTCCTGATTTTCTTTGTTTCCTCCATTCTAATATGTATCCCCCTGGCATTTTATTACCAGAACGCCAATCCTTTCCTTGCCGAAATCGGAGTGACCAACCCTACCGGCAAAATGACGCTGGGACAGGCTTCGGAAGTCTTGTTTATGTTATTGCTGCCTTTCTTCTTTAAGAAATTCGGATTCAAGAACACCCTGATCTTCGGGATGCTGGCCTGGACCCTGAGATACCTGCTCTTTGCATATGGGAATGCCGGGGAACTCGCATTTATGCTGTTGCTGGGAATAGCGCTCCACGGGATCTGCTATGACTTTTTCTTTGTCTCGGGACAGATCTATACAGACAGCAAGGCAGGGCCCAAGTACAAGAGTTCTGCCCAGGGGTTGATTACCCTGGCCACCTACGGGTTCGGGATGCTGATCGGGTTTTGGATCGCAGGTAAGATAAGCGATTTCTATAGCCTGCAGGATGGAACGCATTCATGGGAAACCATATGGCTTTACCCCGCTGCATTTGCATTTGGAGTAATGCTGCTGTTTATGATCTTTTTTAAAAATGAAGAAATAGCATATAAAACTTAATTTTTATTTCAATAAATTCATAGCCTTGTAATTCAACTAAACCACAACTAAATACCAATTAAACTAAACCAAATGAAAGCAGTAAACAAGAAACAGCTCTTTCTGGCCGCCTGTATTTCCCTGATCGTTACCGCCATGACTTTTGCCATCAGGGCAGGTATCCTTGACCAGCTTGGCGGCGAATTCGGACTCAGTGATACCCAACTGGGATATATCAACGGGATGGCCTTCCTTGGTTTTCCCATCGCTACCATTATTGGAGGCCTGCTTTACAATAGCATAGGCGCGCGGAAATTAATGATTGTCGCGTTTATCTCCCACATCATAGGCCTGGTTATGACCATTGCAGCCGGTGGCTTCTGGACACTGCTCCTCTCTACCTTCTTTATCGGATTTGCCAATGGCTCCGTTGAAGCGGCCTGTAACCCGCTTATTGCAGACATGTACACCCGGAACCGTACTGCCATGCTCAACAAATTCCACGTTTGGTTTCCCGGGGGGATCGTAATAGGTGCCCTTGTGTCTAAGTTCATGACCGATTTCGGGATGGGCTGGCAGATGCAGATTGGCATTATGCTGATCCCTACATTAATATACGGCTACCTGTTCTTCAAACAAACATTCCCGGAGAGCGAGCATATAGAAACGGATACCAGGGTGAATATAAAATCGCTGGCCAGCCCGCTTTTTCTCTTTATCATCATCTGTATGACCCTAACTGCGATATCGGAATTCGGACCGCAGCAATGGGTGGAGCGGATACTTGGCAATTCGGGAGCCAGCCCCATGCTGGTACTCGCAATGGTAACCGGAATTATGGCCGTCGGCCGTTATTTTGCAGGCCCTATCGTTCACCGCCTGAACCCAATAGGCGTGCTGCTGATGTCGGCCATAATAACCACCCTGGCTGTTTATAGCATGAGCCTGGCGGAAGGCCCCATGATTTACGCGGCAGCCATACTCTTTGCCCTTGGCGTTTGTTATTTCTGGCCTACCATGATAGGGTTCACTTCGGAATACCTGCCTAAAACAGGTGCCCTTGGGATGTCGCTGATGGGAGGCGCGGGAATGCTTTCCACCGCAATCTGGCAACCGGTAATCGGCTCCTGGCTGGATGACGCCAGGACCTTTGCCATGGACAGTGGCCTGACCCAGGAGGCTGCAGAACTGGCGGCCGGAAGGTCAACCCTGGGTAATATGGTATTTTTCCCACTCACAGTTGCCGTATTATTCGCTATCTTGTTCTTCTTTCGGAAGAAACTGGAATCGCGCAGGGTACCCCAGGAACATGAAGCTACGGAGGTGGTATAACCGGCTTCAGAATTCATTTAAAATATATTACGAATAGTTTAAAATTTTAGCATGCCTAAGAAAATCAGATTAGGAATCCTGGGAGGGGGCGGAGATTCCCTTATAGGGGTCCTACACAGGGTAGCCTCCCATATTAATGACAATTATCAGATCGTAGGAGCGGTATTTAATCCGGATTACGATCAAAACAAGGCGTTTGCAAAGGAGATAGATATCCCCACCAATAGGATTTATAAGGATTTTGACACCCTTGTAGTCGAGGAGATGAAACTACCCGCGGATGAAAGGATACAGGTTTGTTCCATCCTTACCCCGAACTTCCTGCATTTCCCCATGGCTAAGAAATTGCTAGACAATGGCTTCCATGTGATTTGCGAAAAACCCATGACCACCACCTATGAGGAGGCAAAAATACTGGAGGAAGCACACCGGAAGGCAGGAACCGTTTTTGCGGTTACGCATACCTATACAGGGTATCCCATGGTACGGCAAATGCGGGAAATGATTAAAGCAGGGGAGTTGGGCAGGATCCATAAAATTGATGCGCGCTATTACCAGGGATGGATTAACCCGGTGATCCACGATAAGGAAAAACGCTCCTCAGTATGGCGGCTAGACCCGAAGAAGGCGGGGATCAGTTCCTGTATGGGCGACATAGGGGTGCATGCCTTCAACCTGATCGAATATACAACCGGCCTCATGGTGAAATCCTTGCTGTGCGATTTCAATTACCTGTATGAAGATAACCAGATGGATGTAGACGGTACCGTACTCATTCGCCTGGGCGAACATGTAAAAGGCGTCATTCGCGGCAGCCAGGTTGCCACCGGGGAAGAGAACGGCCTTGCGATCAGGATTTATGGAGAAAAGGCGGGCTTTCTCTGGGAACAGGAGAATCCGAACTTTCTGTACAAGCTAAGCGACTCCGAACCGGTACAGATTTATAAGCCGGGGCATGCGTATAATTCCGAATTGTCATTGGCAGGCACTAAATTACCCGCCGGGCATCCGGAAGGGATATTCGATTCCATGGCCAACATTTACCTTGGCGTAGCCAGGGCGATACGGGGCGAAAAGTATAACGACGGGGAATTTCCAACCATAAAGGATGGCGTTCGCGGGCTGAATTTTATTGAAGCCACCGTGGCATCCCATAAAGGTGGTAATGTCTGGATAGAACTGGACTGAGCCGCAGCAACAATTCGTTCAGACCCGGCAGCTTTCTTTAAACTGCCGGGTTTTGTGTTTCAACGGTCGAACACCTTTTCGAAAACCTCGCAGACCACTATCATGCTTTCCCTTGGCACCCGGCCAAAAGGTAAGAGTTCCCTTGTATAACTCTCCCATTGTGCATTCTTCCATTCGTCAAGGTTGGCATACCCATCCATTTTTGAATATGAGGAACGGATACTGAAAAATGGGGTAAGGCGTACTGCCACGGTTCTGATTATACAGCGCGCCTTTCCGTTCCAATCTGTCAGCACTGTAAAATCGCCTATTTTAGGGAGCGGCTCCTTCCTGAGCTGCAGGCCCAGAAGGGAATGTGAGACAGCCCTTTTTTTCCCGGAAATTATCAGCTTTAGCTGTTTCTCGGCATCCGCTTCATTATCCGCAAGGTGGATCACCCTGGGTGCGTGAACAAAGGCGTACTGCAGGTGCGTATCCAGATAATCACCCCACATATGTCTTGCTGATGCATTGTTCATATAAAACGGTGTTTTAGGAAAGCCTGCCTGCGCGGAATTCCCGGGCAGCATGGTCGGCCGCCCTGGCAGTGAAGGCCATATAGGTTAATGAAGGGTTAACACAACTGGCGGAGGCCATAAAGGCCCCATCCGTTACATATACGTTAGGAACACTGTGTACCTGGTTATTTTTATTCAGGATTGAAGTCTTTGGGTTCCGGCCCATACGGGCACCGCCCATTTCATGGATCCCCAGACCCGGACCTGTTTCATTTTCATAAGGGGTTACTTCTTTAAAACCTGCTGCCGTGAACATGGCCGTAATCTCGCGAATTATATCTTCCCTCATTTTGTATTCATTTTCCCTGAACTCCACATCAAAGTCCAGTTGCGGTAGGCCCCATTGGTCTTTTTCGGTCGTGCTCAGCGTAACACGGTTGTTGTGGTAAGGCAGCATTTCGCCAAAACCGGTGGCGCCTATCTCCCATTGCCCTGGTTTTTGAAGGCTGGCTTTTAACTCCTTTCCATATTGCATTTCCGCTACTGCTTCGGACCAGTCTTCCCTGCTGGCACCGCCTTGATAGCCAAATCCGCGCAGGTAACCCCTGTTAGCAGTTTTTTCATTCAGATTAACAAAGCGGGGTATATAAAACCCATTGGGCCTGCGCCCTTTGTAATACTTGTCCAGAAAGCCGTCCACCTTTGCACTTGCCCCCAACTGGTAATGATGGTCCATAATATTGCGGCCGAGTTCATCATGGTCGTTGCCCAGGCCATTCGGGAAGCGATCTGATTTCGATTGCAGGAGTATCCCGACACTTGCCATGGAGGAAGCGCAGAGAAAGATCACCTTGGCATTAAATTCCAGCTTTTCGTGTGTTTCGGCATCAATAAGCTTAACGCCTGTTGCCCTCTTTTTCGTATCGTCATAGACGATTTCATGTACTATGGAATTAGGCCTCAGGGTCATATTACCCGTGCGTTCGGCTGCCGGAAGGGTAGAAGAATTACTGCTGAAGTAACCTCCGAACGGACAGCCGCGCCAGCAACGATCCCTGAACTGGCAGGGGCTCCTGCCTTCAATCAGGGCGTTTTTATCCGTGATATTCGCAGTCCGGCCTATGGTAAGAAGGCGGCCGTCATCAAAATTTTCGGCCAGTGATTTTTTAAATGCCACTTCAGGGCAGTTGAGGTCCATAGGCGGTTGAAATCTGCCGTCAGGAAGATGGTACAGCCCAAGCGCTTCCCCACTTACCCCTATGTATTCTTCGACTTTATCGTACCAGGGGGCGATTTCCGCGTAGCGCACCGGCCAGTCTACCCCGATGCCTTCCTTTAAATTTGCTTCAAAATCAAGATCGCTCCATCGGTAACTTTGCCTGCCCCAGGTAAGGGAACGGCCCCCTACATGGTAACCCCGGATCCAGTCGAACCGCTTGGTCTCAACATAGGGGTGTTCCAGGTCGTTCACGAAAAAGTGTTTTACATCGTCTTTCGGCGCCCAGTTTATACGGAGTTGTTTGTGATATTTTTTACGGTCTTCGGATGAAAGTTCATTCCGGTAGGGAAAGTCCCAGGGATCCATATTCATGGTGGGGTAATCCGCTATATGTTTAACCATCCGGCCCCTTTCCAGGACAAGTGTTTTAAGGCCGTTTTCACATAATTCCCTGGCTGCCCATCCGCCGGTGATTCCGGTACCTACGACGATGGCATCGTAACGCACGCCCTGATTCATTGCTTATTTTTCTTTTTATTCTAAGGTATTTCCTATATTTAGGACTTCCCTTCGGATCAACAACCTTTGGAAATAGAATCCTTAAATATATGGTATTATTCTTAACTTTTGCCGAAATACCATTTCGATTAGTCCAACAGTACAGATGCTTTAAATGAGGCTACCCGGGAAGGTGATAATTAACGTAATGGAAGATTTCCTGCAAATGCGGGGGCATCTGGGTTTAATTAATATCGCGTGAGGTCGCGGGTAAATGAAATCAGGCGAATTACTCCTGCCGGCAGGCAGGGCTGACCGTTAAAAATCAATAAAATCAATATGATGAAAACTATTAAGGGACCCGCCGTATTCCTGGCGCAGTTTGTAGACAGTAAAGCACCTTTCAATTCCCTGGACGGGATGTGTAAATGGGCTGCAGGCCTCGGTTACAAGGGGATACAGATCCCCACCTGGGAGCACTTCCTGATCGACCTCGACAAAGCTGCGGAGAGCCAGACCTACTGTGATGAACTTAAGGGGAAAGTGAATTCCCACGGGCTGGAGATCACCGAACTCTCTACCCACCTTCAGGGGCAGCTTGTGGCTGTCCACCCGGCCTATGACCTGATGTTCGACAATTTCGCGCCAGACCGTGTAAAGAATAATCCAAAAGCGCGTACAGAATGGGCCGTTGACGTCGTAAAAAAAGCCGCTACGGCAAGTCGTCGCCTGGGGATCAAGGCGCATGCCACATTTTCAGGGGCCCTCTTATGGCATACCTGGCACCCATGGCCACAGCGTCCACCGGGATTAGTGGAAATGGGGTTTAGTGAACTTGCCAAACGATGGAAACCCATACTCGACCACTTCGATAAGGAGGGTGTGGATGTCTGTTACGAGATCCATCCCGGGGAAGACCTTCATGATGGCGATACCTTCGAGCGCTTCCTGGAAGCCACGGGGAACCACAAACGGGTAAACATCCTGTACGACCCCAGCCATTTTGTACTGCAGCAACTCGACTATATTTCCTATATAGACCACTACCATGAATTTATAAGGTCTTTCCACGTAAAGGATTCCGAATTTAACCCCACAGGCAAGAAGGGTGCCTTTGGAGGCTATAACGATTGGGGAAACCGGGCCGGAAGGTATCGTTCCCTCGGTGACGGACAGATAGATTTTAAGACCATCTTTTCCAAATTAACACAATACGGCTGCGATGTTTGGGCGGTAATGGAATGGGAATGCTGCATCAAGAGCCCCGAACAAGGAGCAAGGGAGGGGGTAAAGTTCATCCAGGACCATATCATAGAGGCGACTGATAAGACCTTTGATGATTTCGCGGGGGGGGAAACAGACAAAAACATACTCAGAAAAATTTTAGGGACCTAAATTAGCAAAAATGAAACACGTACTACTATGTATCTTTATGGCCATTGCAATGGCGGGGTGTAAAGAAAAAGCCAATAAGGAAATGGACCTGGAAGAATCAACAGAATTGGCAGCCGAACCGGCACAGGACCAGGCCGGAGCGTGGAAAGTGCTTTTTGACGGGTCATCTTTTGACGCCTGGAAAGGCTATCTGAGCGATGACGTACCCGAGCACTGGAAACTCGAAGACGGGGCCATGGTATTTTATCCTCCCGGCGACAGGCCGGAAGGGGAAAGTTATAACCTTGTTACCAAACAGGATTATGGCAATTTTGAACTTTCATTGGAATGGAAGATTGCCGAAGGCGGTAATAGCGGTGTCTTCTGGGGCATCAAAGAAGACGAAAAGTACAATCAGCCATATGAGACCGGGCCGGAAATCCAGGTGCTCGACAATGAGCGCCACCCGGATGCAAAGGCGGGAACCACCCACCAGGCAGGGGCGCTTTACGATATGGTGGCACCAACCGAAGACGTAACGAAACCCGTGGGGGAATGGAATACCATGCTGGTAAAGGTTGACCATGAAGCAAGACGTGGGAGTGTTGAGCTGAATGGGGTGAAAATAGTAGATTTTCCAGTCGCAGACGAACTCTGGAACGTTATGGTGTCCAAATCCAAATTCGCAGACTGGGAAGGCTTCGGTAAGTTTACCACCGGCAAGATCGGGCTGCAGGATCATGGTGATAAGGTGGCATTCAGAAATATTAAGATTCGGGAACTTTAAATAAAACCAACCGATTAAACTCAAATTTGAAAAATGAAATATTTACTATCATTACTGACCATATTGTTAATTGCATCCTGCAAGGAAGAAGTGCAGGTAGCACCTATGGAGCCGGTCTCTGAACCCGATATCGTTCATGAAGAATATGCAGGGGAGGAACCAACGGAACCTGAAGCCACGGAATTTTATGAACCGGTTCCCCCTACGGTTGAACCATATTCACAGGACGGTGCTCCCAGTGACGCCATTATCCTGTTTGACGGATCAGGTTTTGACGAGTGGATCATGACCAGGGATAGCACCGAAGTGGTGTGGCTCCTGAACAAGGATGGCAGTATGACCGTGAAAGACCAGTCGGGTCTTATACAAACTAAAAGGAATTTTGGCGATATCCAGTTGCATATAGAATGGCGGTCCCCGGCTGAAGTGCAGCGGGAAGGACAGAACAGGGCCAACAGCGGCATTTTCCTCGACGGACTCTACGAAATCCAGGTTCTGGATAACAATGATAACCCGACGTATGTGAACGGGCAGGTAGGCTCCATTTATAAGCAGCACATCCCCCTGGCAATGGCCTCAGTACCAACAGGAGAATGGAATACCTATGATGTGGTGTACCATGCACCGGTTTTTAACGATAAAGGGAAGAAAATTAAATCGGGTACCATCACCCTGCTCCATAACGGCGTACTGGTACAGGACCATGTGGAACTCAAGGGAACCACCCCCTATATAGGATATCCCAAGAACCCGCCCCATGGGAAAGGTCCTATCATGTTGCAGGATCACGGAGATAACAGCCGGGTAAGTTTCAGGAATATCTGGGTGAGGGAACTGAAGCCCGCCCCGGACCTGCCGCTCCCCTGATCTCAAAAATTATTTTAAGGCCCAGGCCAAATGTAAGAAAGATAATATGATCCAATCCATGACCGGCTTTGGGAAGTACGTAATACAACTTCCTTCAAAAAGGATTACCGTAGAGTTGAAGTCCCTGAACAGTAAGGGGCTGGATCTTAACGCGAGGATGCCAGCCGCCTACAGGGAAAAGGAACTGGAGCTTCGAAAAATAATAGCAGGGAAACTGGAACGGGGCAAAATTGATTTCAGCCTCTTTGTGGAAATTACCGGGGAGGAAACCACTTCTGAAGTGAATGAAGGGGTAGTACGGCAGTATATGAAGCAGCTGAAGGCTTTGGCTGAGGGGGATGACATCAGGTTTCTGGAGATGGCCCTCCGGATGCCCGATGCCCTTAAGGCGGACAAGGATACAGTGGATGAGCAGGAATACCAGGCCATCCTGCAGGCCCTTGAAGAAGCTTTAAAGGAGATTGAAATTTTCCGGTCGGAAGAGGGAAAAGTCCTTGAACAGGACTTCAGGGAACGAATAGCTATCCTTAACCAACTCCTTGAACAGATTGTGGCTTTAGACCCGCAACGGTTGGCCAACATCAGGGAAAAACTCGAGAAGGCCGTTTCAGACCTGAAGGCAGGGATAGACGAAAACCGCTTCGAGCAGGAGCTTATCTATTACCTGGAAAAATACGATATCACCGAAGAGAAGGTACGCCTTTCCAACCATCTGGCATATTTTTCTGATACCCTGGCGTCTGCGGATTCCAATGGTAAAAAACTGGGCTTTATCAGCCAGGAAATCGGGCGGGAGATAAATACCATCGGCTCTAAGGCGAACTATGCGCCTATGCAGCAATTGGTCGTTCAGATGAAAGACGAACTGGAGAAAGTAAAGGAACAAATGTTGAACGTTTTATGACCAAAGGCGGTAAACTCATAGTATTCTCGGCCCCTTCGGGCAGCGGTAAAACCACTATTGTAAAGTACCTGCTCGCACAGCCCGAACTCAACCTGGCATTCTCGGTGTCGGCCACCTCCAGGCCGAGAAGGATCAAGGAGAAAAACGGGGAACATTATTACTTCATGTCTATCTCCGAGTTTAAAAATCATATAAAAGGCAACGATTTCCTGGAATGGGAAGAGGTGTACAGGGATAATTTTTACGGTACCCTCAAAAGCGAAGTGGAGCGCCTGTGGGCCGAAGGGAAGAATGTGATCTTCGATATAGATGTCTCCGGGGGCCTGAGAATCAAGAAGAAACACCCGGATATTACCCTGGCGGTATTTGTTAAACCCCCCAGTGTGGATGAACTTAAAATCCGCCTGAAAAAACGAAGCACGGAAGACGACGACAAAATTAATATGCGCATTGCAAAAGCCCATGTGGAACTGGCCACAGCCCCTCAGTTCGATAAAATCATTAAGAATTACGATCTGGATACTGCCCTTCGGGAAGCCCACCAGCTGGTAGCCGATTATTTGGGAGTCGGGACGAAGGGTTGATTAATAGGCAGGAGGCAGTTGGCAGGTTGTACGGGATGTGTTCCTGGGGCTCATTAGTAAGGACAGACCTCCCCCGGCCTTTCGGGCCGACCCCTCCAAAGGAGGGGTTATATAAACAAATTATCATAGAATCGTTCTCCCCTCTCCCTTGTTTGAAGTAACTACCCTAGCCCAATTGTTTCAAGAATTTCTCCCCTCTCCCTTGGAGAGGGGCCGGGGGAGAGGGGAGAAACGCGCAGTCACTAACGCAAACCTTGCTATTACTCCCGAATTCATTGATGAAAATGCTTCATCGCGAATGAACTAAAGCTATGTCATTTCGAACCGAACGAAGTGAGTGTGAGAAATCCCATGATGGTGGCGTGGACCTGGTTTGGTGAGATTTCTCAGTCGCTCCGCTCCTTCGAAATGACATGTGGGGGTGCTAAGCTACTTCCAAATCCTTAATTCCTGCCCTCAAATCAACGAATCAACATATCAACAAATCAACCCCATTGCAGCCAGCAAGCTGGCGAAATAGGGCAAGCGCATCAATCGTGCCACCAAATAAACAATTACACAAATCCACACATACACCAACCTCTGCCTACTGCAACTGTGTACTGCCTTCAAATCAACCCTCCTACGCCAAGGCTTTGGCCCGCCAGAGTCGGGGACCTGGGCAGGCGTATCAACCCACCTGTGGCGGAAAGTTTCATTAGAAGAGGGGAGTTTTTAGTTGATCATGGTTTAGTTTTTCAGAATTTCGGGCTAAATTACCTCCCTGAAGTTTTGAACAACAGCTGCCACCCAATGAAGAAAGTCGGCCTTTTTTTCGGCACTTTTAATCCCATCCACATAGGTCATCTGGTGATTGCAAACCATATGACGGAATTCTCCGACCTGGAGGAAGTATGGCTGGTGGTAACCCCCAGGAGCCCATTCAAAACAAAGATATCCCTGTTAGATAATCACCACCGTTACCAACTGGTTTACGAGGCAATAAAGGAATATCCCAAACTTAAGGTGAGTGATATAGAATTCAACCTAACCCAGCCCAACTTTACAATCAATACCCTGGTACAACTGGAGGAGAAATACGGGAGCGAATACCGCTTTGCCCTGCTAATGGGGGAAGATAATCTTCAGGGTTTCCACAAATGGAAGAATTACGAAATTATCCTTTCCCATTACCAACTCTACGTATATCCCAGACTGGCACAAGGGAAAATCCCCCCGGGCTTAATCAATCACCAATCGGTTCACCGGGTGGATGCCCCCATCATGGAGATCTCCTCCACCTTTATCCGCGAGCAGCATAAGGCCGGCAGGAATATCCGGCCCTTACTTCCGGAGGCAGTCTGGAAGTATGTGGATGAGATGAATTTTTATAGGTAGGGGCGCAAACAAAAAACCCGGCCTGGGGGCTGGCCGGGTTTTTCGGAAAGTGGCAGCTTCCTGTTTACAGGAATTCGCCGTTTTCTGTCATTTTAACCCTCATGGTTTTCTCACCATTCCTGATCTTGATCTTGTAACTCTTACTGGCACCAGCGCGATCATTGTAGTTAATCTTGTACGAATCGTCTGTAAGTTCCCAGTTAGGGAAGCGGGTTGCCAGTGCATTGCGCACTTCTTTAGGCAAAGCCACATCCTTAAACCGTTCTATGGTTCGCACCACTTTTCCGTCTGCATCGTAAACCGCAACTATTTTCCCGGCGGGGATATAGAATGATACGGTATACAGGCCCCACTCGTCCTGATAGAACCCGGATTCCTGTACATCGAAGGCGGCCACCTTGCGTTCGAGCATCTTCACGGGGATGGCGGCTTCCTTGTTGTCTGATTCATTCAGATATTTATAGTTGGCTGCCATCACAACAACTTCCGACAATTGCTCTGTCTGAACTACCTGAGCATAGGCTTGGCTGGCCAGACCACTTATCAACAGGCCAAGAATTAATTTTTTCATATCCCAATAGTTTTATTGATTGATACAGAATTCGGTGTTTAAACCATAAGAAAGGTAAGCGGGAAGTTCAGGGTATCCTATGATTTATATCAGCCCGGGATGTAGATGTGGTCATCTCCCTTAATAATGGATTTCTGGGGCGGAAGGATGTGGCCCGTAATGCCTGGTGTTAATAAAAAAGTTATCACCTGGGAATATCCCGGAGTATTGGCGCTTATAAGATTTTCACCCCGCTTTATTTCAGCGGAGAGCTTTCCACAACTGCCGGTTTTACGCTTTTGTCGTGGGCTTCAAAATAAAGTTCCAGCATATTCATTGTCGCGGTAAGCAGGTCTTTGGTTTCCAGCAGGATGGAAAAGTACAGGGTGGTATTTTTAGGGCTGGATTCTTCACTCCTGGTTCGTTTTATCTGCTTTTCTATTTTCTGGGTCACCATATCAAACATCTCCTGCTTTCCATCCAGAATGGCTCCTATTGCCTCAAAAGACCGATTGTCGAAGGCGCTTTTGGTTTGGTTCAGGATATCATCGAGTTTATAATCGAGTTCCTTCAGTTCCTTGATCTGGGTGTATTTCAGTTTCTTATGGTTGTTATGCACGTGTTTATGGCTCACTTTTCCGATGTACTCAAGGGACTGCGTCATATCTGTCAGGTAAGCGAGCACATTTATGTAAAAATTACTGGCGCCCACACTACCCTCATCGAGGTTCTTGATAAAATAAAAGACGCTGTCGCGAAGGTCTTCCACTTCAGCCGAAAGTTTGTCTACCTGCTTTTTATTCTTTTTCAGCTGGTCCAGGTCGTGTTTCGCGAGGCCATTGATCGAATAGGTATAGATCTTATTGGTCCGTTTAATGACATTGGAAATGTTTTCGGCACTTTCAACCATTACCCCTTGAATGGAACTACTTTCGGCCCTTCGTAAACTATCGACGGCCTTGATCTCACGCGATTTTTTGTTAAAGGAGATATAGTTCCGCAACAGGATGAGAAAGGCGGCCAACAACAGGATGGTAATGGCAACGCCTTTCCCAAAACTGATTAGGGTTAAAATGGTACCTGCCGCAACAAAGGCGATAATTGCGGTCATAAACCAACCACCTATAACATTGAGCACCCCTGCCACACGGTATACCGCACTGTCTGATCCCCAGGCCCTGTCTGCCAGGGAGGAACCCATGGCTACCATAAACGTAACATAGGTGGTAGATAAAGGGAGTTTGTAAGAGGTAGCCATCGAAATCAAGATAGCGGCTACCATCAGGTTAACGGCGGCACGGACCATATCAAATGCCGGGGCATCCACGGATTTACCTCTATGTAGCCTTACCTCCGGTTTTTTGAACCGTCTTGCAATTTTTTCACGGACGCTCACAGGCAGCACCGTGGAGGTATAGGCGGCAGTAAGCATGGAAATGCGTACGATATTCCGGGAAAGAAAATTAGGTTCGAAGCGTTCCTTGGCCTCCCCTTCCCGGGCCAGGTTGATTTCCGTATCGGTTACAGAACGGGCTTTCTTGGATAACCAGAGGGTGACCACCATGACCAGGCCGGAAAGAAACAGCAGCAGAGTGGGGGTAGGTACCTTTGTGGCCAGGACGCTCATCCCAAACTCCGTATCAACGGCACCGGAGGCGGTCCATGCGTTGTAGGATTGGAAGGCGGCTATGGGGACCCCGATAAAATTTACAAGGTCATTGCCTGCGAAGGCCAGGGCCAGGGCAAAAGTGCCTACCCCAATTACAACCTTATAGATGCTGATACGGCCTAACTGTATCAGCAGAAAGGAAACAGTGCCCCAGAACAATAAATTGAGGAGTACTATTGGAAACACCTGTACTTCCAGGAATTCCACGATCTTCATGCCGCCAATAACATCATAGCTCTTATCGGCAATGGGGGTACCCGCAATGCCTTTGACGAAGATGAAATAGGTTATGGCCGTAAGCGCGATGCTCCCGAAAAGGGCACCCACCCAATTGGCTTTTTTCTGGAAATCGAAGGATAACAGAAAGCGGGAAGCCCATTGTACCACGGCACCTATGCTGAAGGCGATAACTACCGAAAGGAGGATCCCAAAGATGATTTCGGATGCTTTGGCAGTGTTGATATAATTTACTATTGTAGAGAAACTCCCGCCATCGGCTATTATTTTGATAAAGGACATGGCCACGGCCGCTCCCAGCAATTCAAATACAATAGACACAGTCGTTGAGGTAGGCATGCCCAGGGTATTGAAAAAATCCAGCAACAAGATATCTGTGATCATGACCGCCATAAAGATGAACATGATCTCATCGAAATAAAACTCTCCGGGATTAAAGATGCCACTACGGGCTACTTCCATCATACCACTCGAAAAAATAGCGCCAAAAGCTATCCCGAGGCTGGCAATAATCATAATGCTCTTGAAGGAGATGGCTTTGGAACCTATGGCGGAATTCAGGAAGTTAACGGCATCATTGCTTACCCCAACAACCAGGTCGGCAATGGCGAGAACACCTAGAGCAATAACCATTAATAGATAAAAGTTATCCATGGACTCAAGATAAAACAATTAGCAAATATCTAATGTTAGGGGGGCTAAAATGTTACCTAAATGTTATTTCTATTATATCCCCGGAAATGTATTTAACCTGAAGGTGCCACCCGCCCTCCTCCGGGAGGGCCAGGACAATTAAAAAGCGGGGAGGATTACTTTAAAGGCGGTTCCCGGAAATCAAATTTCTGATGTCGCCAAAATCTCATGCCAATGCTGAACTTCTGATATATTCCTTCTGACCCCTTTAAAATAACTATATTCTAGGTAAAGTAAAGGTGAGGTGATCCTAAGTGAATCTTTAATGAAATGAATACTAGCTTTCCTGCTGGAAAGATATTTATGGATATATATACTTCAAATGTAAAATTAACGTTAACAAATAGTATTATTAAAGTTAATTGAGTATCTTTATTCCATAAACGTAAAGCACAATCGAAATGTATAAGTCCATAATTATAAGTTTCCTGATCTTAACTACAGCATGGGGTTACAGCCAGGAAAAAGCAGATAAAAAGTTCAATGAGGAAACCAGCCTGATAGAAGCTACATATTATCATGACAATGGCCTGGTTAGCCAGGAGGGGACTTTCAATTTAGCTGGTAAGCTTCATGGCGAATGGACCAGCTATAACAGTAAAGGTGAAAAAATTGCACTAGGCAGTTATAGCAATGGCCTCAGGACCGGGAAATGGTATTTTTGGTCAGGGGAGACTCTGAGGGAAGTGGAATTCAATAATAACCAGATTGCCAGTGTTACCGAGGCGGAGAATGCCGATGGCATAGTCAATCACTAGCCTGCAGCTCCTTCCTTTAATAAAAATAGAACATCCGCCAATAGGCGGATGTTTTTTTATGTATAGCCTGATTATACAACCAGAACGGTATTAAAGTTAAAGTGATCAAATGTGTGGTCAGCCTATCGCCTGATGGCTGATTTACCGGCATCAGAAACGGTGGCCTTATCAACAGGAGTTCCTTCGTTGCCGGATACGTCTGCAATAGTTATTCTTTTAGCCCGTAAACCCTTTTGAATATAGCTAACCTTGTTTTCGTTCACTTCTACCGCCACCTCGCGATCTTCGTAGCCGGGATAGCTTATAAGCAGGGTGTATGAGCCAGGCACAATGCCATCTATCTCAAAGTTACCATGCAGATTGGTCTCCACTACAATATCCGTATCCTTCAGTAAAACGTTAGCAAACATCAGCGGTTCATTGTTCACTTCCTCATCAAGGATGGTACCCTTAAGGACACCCGATTCCTGTCCAATGAGAAGGGAAGAAAATAAAACCATAGTTAACGCAATAAAAATTTTCATCTATGCCTGATTTTAGGGTGCAAAGAAAAGGGAGGATTGTAAACTTAAAGTTACCTCAGGGTTATGATTTGAAATTCATTTAAAAACCCGCAAACGATTGGCCTATGAAATTGTGCACATTATCCATCTCCCTATCATAATATATAAAGCCCTGGGATGGCCCGGGGCTTGTATGTATGTGGTATGTAAGCCTTGTTAAAATTCCAGGCTGTATCCCAGGGAAATAGACTGACCCGGATCCCGCAGGGAGTAGATCTGGTCGGTTGCCCGGAAAGACTGGTACACACTTTCGCGCTGGTCGTCAAGGATATTTGAGAAACGCAAGGTAATTTTAGAATTCCTGTCCTTCCCGAATTCCTTACCAACTGAAAGGGTGAGATTATGAAAGGGCAGCGTATACACATCCGGTACCGCCCTGATGCCCACCACTTCGAGGGTCTTGCCTTGTACGTTGTAGAAAAGGCTCGACTGCCAGCCATTGTCTTCCCCTTTGTAGTTGATACCGAGGTTGATCAGGAAGGGCGACTGCCCCTGCAATACCCGCGTATCCTCAATGGTTTCTCCCTGCCTGGCGGCCAGGGTCCTGGAATTGAACTCGGTTTCGCTCATATCTACTTTGGAATCAATGACGGAGAAATTCGCATTAAGAGAAATATCCTTTAATCCGGCATCGATAAATTCAAGCCCCTGTCGTACTTCCAGTTCGGCACCCACCACCTGCGCAGATTCCACGTTCTGCGGTTGGAAGTTGTTTGGTGCCTGTTCAAAGGCAACCAATTCAATGGGGTCTGTAAAGGCCTTGTAAAAGGCACTCAGGGCAAAGAATTGGGAACTTTCCCCGTAATGTTCAAACCGAAGGTCGAAATTGTCGATATAGGTAGGTTCAATATCCAAGTTGCCAATAAAGATGCGATTAGTCAAGGGATCAAAAATCTCCGCGATGGATGCTTCTTTGAAGGAAGGCCTGGCTGTAGTTCTTGAATAGGTTGCCCGGAATTTGGAACTTCCTTCATCATTCATATCATAAATCAGGTTAACGGAAGGAAAGAAATCCGCTGCGTCTATGATCTTTTCCTCATCGAGCACCAAATCTCCCAGGTTGTTTTGCCCGGTATAATACAATTCGAACTTTTCATACCGCAGGCCAAGGATGCTTTTTAAACGTCCGGAGAGCTGAAATTCCTCGGAAATATAACCGCCTGCCAGGGTGGAGTTTGCCTCAAAGGAGTTAGTGGGTTCAAAATTTCCGGTAACATAGGTACCCGCATCCGTCTGCGGAGTCCAGATATTTTCCGGCAGCAGCAGGTTGTCTGCATTCCCGTCAATGGGTGTCGCAATATTCCCGCGCACGGTCAGGAAATACTGATCGATGCTGAAATCCCGCTCTTTAAAGGTATAGGCACCACCGAAGAGGAGCTTGGCATCTCTGCCAAAAAGCTTGTGTTTTCGGGTCAGGTCCAGCTTTCCCGCGAGATTAATTTCCTCAAGATCCCTCCAGATTCGGGTAGGGGGGCCAAAACTGCTGGGACGGATAATCAGGTCCCCAGTATCACTAATTTCAAAAGAGGTAAAGCGAACATCCTTATCTTCAATCAGGGATAAGGTAGGGGATAGCCGCCATTCATAGGTCCATGAGGCATCTTCATTGGTATGGGTGCCCCCAAGGAAGGCGTTGGTTATCGAACTCTGGGTATATTCAATATTGTCCCGTACGCCACGAACCTCATCAAAAAGCAAAGAGGCTACATCAAAAAAGGCATTCCTCGATTCCCCGTTCTGGATATGCAGCACGTTAAATTTATATTTGGATTTTGTGGTTTTTAAGCCAACCCCGCCCAGGGCGCTGATGAGTACATTGTTCAACCCGATGTTGCCGCTTTGTAGTCTGTCGGGTTCCAGATCATAAATACTGTTATCGGAACGGGTTTTAAACCAGAAATTGTTTTCAGCCTCTTCATAGAACTCCGTATTATTCCGGTAACTGAGGGAGGCGAGGAAGCCGAGGCGGCCTTCGCTGCCTACGTTATATTGGTTGCCAGCTGTGATTCCAAAATTATAATCCATAAAACTCTGCTCCTGCTTTACCGCCATTTCGGGTTGCAGGCGCTGAGTTAAGGTGGTAAGCACACTGCTGCCGGCAGAAGGAGGGGGGATGTTTTGAAGCCTGGCGATGGGCAGGTTGCGTTGCCCGTCATCAAAGCCTAGCATATCGGTTGCACTGTTTTCGGACGACAGGTAGTCATCATTAAAATGCATGGAGGAGTTGTAGGAGACTCCTGCAGAAACACTGAATTCCTGCCTGGTGGGGATGTCTTTGGTTATAATATCCACATAACCCCCGGTAAAATCAGCTGAAGCTTCCGGAGTGAACGATTTAACCACTTGTATATTATCGAGTATGGTAGTGGGAAACAGGTCGAGCTGCAGGGTATTCCTGTCAGGATCAAGTCCGGGCACATCCATGCCATTGAGGGTTGTTTTGGTATACCGGTCGCCAAGGCCCCGTACATACACGTATTTTCCTCCCTGTACGGATACTCCGGGTACTGCCTTTACAGCAGCGGCAATATCATTTGCCCCGGTGTTCCTGATACTTTGCAGGGAAAGCCCGTCCAATAATTTTACGGATGCCCTTTGGAGCTGTAGCACGGCGGCTTCGGTGTTTTTAGTAACCGTAGTGGTTACCACTACTTCGTCCAGGGCGTTGGCCAGGACATTTAAGGTTACATCTACAATTGCATACGCATTGTTCATAACTTCAATCCCGGTAATTTCCTTGGTTTCATAGCCCAGATAGGAAAATACTACCGTATAGGTACCCGGTTCCATTTCAAACTCATATTTACCATCAAAATCAGTGGTGGTCCCTTTGGTGGTCCCTTTCACCACAACATTGGCAAAAGGCAATACATCATTCGCTTCCCCGTCATACAAGGTGCCGGAAATGCCGCTTTGGGCATGGGTAAGACCGCTTATGAAAAGAAAGGTTATTAAAGGCAATAAATTTTTTATCATGTTGTTTACGTATAAATTGCAATAAATGCCCGCCCGATAATTCGGGCGGGCATTCTTTATAATAGTATCTGTTACAGATTAGAATCCAAGGCTGGCTTTCGCATTGGCGTAGGTCCACGCAAAGGCAGAGGTGTCAGCACCAACGGTTTGCGAACCGGCTTCTACAGCAGTTGCCCAGGTTGAAGCGTCGGCAACAAAATCAGTTGGAACGGTTACCCCTTCCAGGATATGCATATCATTAACCGTTGCAACACCATCAGGCAGAGCTATTTCCCAGTTGGAGAAAGTCAGGGTACCGCCATTATAGGTTCCGGCAGACTCATCGCCATTCAATCGAACAGTGGAAGATGAAAGGAACCCGGTAACATAGACATTGCTTATATCAGCCTGCAGGCCATCCCTGTAATCCGCGACACGTCTGGAACCGGCTCCGGTACCAGTTTCAGTGTTGCCAATCAGGGTAACGTTGCTTATGGTATAGCCGCCGAGCGTGCTGCCTTCGGGACCATCCAATTCCATGGCACTGTCTGAGCGGATGCCCTGTATCACCATAGCATTGTCAATGGATCCGGTCCAGGCCTGGTCAAAGTCAAGACCATCATCGCCCCCAGCCCAAACAAAGACATTGGTCACATTTACGCTACCACCGAAAATCTCGATCCCGTCATCTTCGTTGCCAACAATTTCAATATTGTCTACAGTAGTTCCGGTTCCAACCCCACCCATGGTTAAGCCATTGATTTCGTTTCCTTCACCAATAATGGCACCACCATGTCGGATGGAGATATAGGCCAAATCTCCTGAGTCATCGGCAGGATCATTTCCGCCATAAAGACCGAAAGCATCACTGGCGGGAATACCTTCAATTTGCGTTTCGGTAACATCACCGGATAATGAGGCAGGGGCGTTCCCCAGTACAAGGACACCACCCCAAAGGCCGTTATCCATTTCGTCCAGGTTTGTACCGGCCGTCTGGCCAACCTGAATGTTATCCTGTTCCGAGGTAAAGATAATAGGGCGTTCTGCCGTACCAACAGCATTGATGGATGCTCCCCTTTGAACAATAAGTGCGGAGGCAAGGGAACCAATACCCGCTTTTCCTTTTATAATGGTGCCGGGCTCGATGGTAAGGGTAACACCTACACCTACAACAACCTTTCCGCCCAATAAATAAATATTGTTTCTGGACCAGGTGGTATCTTCAGTTAATTCGCCGGTTACGGTTATTTCCCCGGCGCAGGAACCGCCGAAATCTATTTCAACTTCATCCCCGTTCAGGATGCCGTCACTACATGTCGCGATAGGCTCAGGGCAGGCACTGCAATTAGGGCCACCACAGTCTACGGCGGTTTCCCCGTTGTTCAGGATGCCATCACTACAGGTGGCTACGGGATCATCCACAATAGTGGGGCCGCCATCGTCACTGCTGCATGAACTGAAGGTGAGCGCCACAATAGCCATTAAGGATAAGAGCAATTTTTTCATTGTAATCATTTTTATAGGTTCTTTCATAATTTTGTCGGCCAGATTGCCGGTTCTAAATTCTTTGCAAATAAATGGGGGCAAGGTAAAAGTCAGGTTAGCTGTATATTAAATCCATATTGCATTAGAGTTAGTTAAATGTTATGATGTTAACATAGTGTTAGGAAAAGTACAAGCGCCGCCCTACAGGACGGGAAAAAGGCCGTATTTTGCGGCTTAATTCAGGAAGGCATGCTTTGGGAACAGCTTTTATCATTAAGGAGGCAGGGAGATACAATTAAAAGGGCGCGAAGGGAACAGGACGAGTCGCGCCTGGGTTTTGAAGTGGATTATGACCGCGTTATCTTCTCTTCCGCTTTCCGGAGCCTGCAGGATAAAACCCAGGTAATCCCTTTATCTAAGACTGATTTTGTGCATACCCGCCTCACCCACAGCCTGGAAGTTTCCGTAGTGGGCCGCAGCCTGGGCCGGATAGCCGGGCAACAGCTGATAGAGAAGCACCCACAGTTAAAAGAAACGTATGGCCACTTCTTTGGTGATTTCGGGGCGATAGTGGCAGCCGCATGCCTTGCCCACGATATAGGCAATCCCCCTTTTGGCCATAGCGGGGAAAAAGCAATAGGTGAATTTTTCAGGAACGGGGCAGGACAGGAGTACCGGGCATCCCTTACCTCTGAACAATATCAGGACCTTGCCGATTTTGAAGGAAATGCCAACGGTTTCCGGTTACTCACTGCCAGCCGGGAAGGGGTCCCCGGCGGACTTCGGCTGAGTTATGCTACCCTGGGGGCATTTACCAAATACCCGAAGGAATCCTTGCCCAAAAAACCCAGCCCGCATATTGCAGATAAGAAATTCGGATTCTTCCAGGCCGACCGGCTTTTTTTTGAAGAAGTAGCAGGGGAACTGGGACTCGAAACAAGGGGGCACGGTCCCAATCTTTCATATTCCAGGCATCCGCTCACCTACCTGGTGGAAGCTGCGGATGATATTTGCTATACTATTATCGATTTTGAGGACGGGATCAACCTGGGCCTGATCCAGGAAGATTATGCCCTGGAATACCTTATAAAGCTGGTAAAAGACACCCTCAATACCAAAAAATACCATGGAATGGCCCTGCGAAGCGACCGGCTCAGTTATCTCCGGGCGCTGGCTATTAATACGCTTATTACCGATGCGGCGGAAACCTTCATAAAGCATGAAAACGATATACTGCAAGGCCGGTTCGAAGTTTCCCTGATGGATAAAAGTCAGTTTTCGGCACAAATAAAGGACATTATCAGTATAAGTATTGAGAAGATCTACCGTTCTTCTGAAGTCCTGGAAAAAGAGATCGCAGGCTATAAGATCATTGCAGACCTGCTGGAGGTGTATACAGGGGCACTGGTAAGGTATAGCGAAGGAAAAGCAGGAAATTATGACAGGCTCATGATCAACACCCTCCCCCAGCATTACCGGGATGTCAACCGCTCCATGTACGAAATCCTTCTGAACACCAGTTGCTATGTGGCCAGCTTGTCTGACGGGGCGGCCGTAAACATGCATAACAAGATTACCGGCAAATTACTTTGAATTAGCCAACTCCCTAAAAATTATAGGCAAGGCCAACAGTCAGCATCTGTTTTAACTGAACCCTTGGGACCCCGGAATCGATAATATTCCCGTCTTCATCTTCAAGCACATCGAACCGCACATCGTCGTCATAGATCAGGTGGGTGCCTATAGTGGCATTTACAAAGTCGTTTACCGTGAGGTTTATAGCCAATTCCCAGTCCACATCTATATTGCCAAAATCACGCAGGTAATCCGTATAGAAGCTAACCCTGTGATCGATGGCGATATTTTTAACAATAGGGGTTTTCCAGGTATTCGTGACAAGGAATCCCAAAGAAGTAAGCAAATTTTTCCCCTCCTCCACAATATTTCCGTTTTCATCCCGCACCGCTCTTTCCACCCCAAATGCCCCGTTATTGGCCAGTACCTGGTCCAGAACAAAGGTCGACCGGTGGGTCAGGGGAGACAGGTATAGATTTAAACGGCCGCCTTCGGAGATATATGAGGCCCCTGCACCAAGGAAAAGGTAGCCGGGGGCCATAAAGCGCGAAATGGGGGTGCTGCGGTCCGGGTATTTAAAACCGTCCGCGAATTGCGTATTAAAACTTGCCTTCACAGAATGATACCAATTGCTGATGGTGTCCTGCCTGTAGCCGAAAGTGGAGATGATCCGTATCGCATCATCGGTTTTCCTCCATTGGCGGCCTTCCTGGGCATTCCATCCAAACCGCATTTCTAGGTCGTTCTGCCAGGAAATATACCGGAATTTATAATTCCGCATGAATTTGATCCTGCCGATGGCTGTGATGGCGTTATCCCCGCCGGCATTCCAGTTTACGAAGGCGACCTCACTTAAATTAAGGCCCAGCAGGTTCTGCTTTTCCCAGAATGACGGAATCCTGAAACGTTTAAATGGCTCAGACAGCGGTTTGGTTCGTTTAAAGGAAATTACGGGGTTGGTAAGGCTCACACCTCCCCTGGGGATATTGCGAATTTTAGTCTGGGGCGACCGGATGACTATGGTATCTTCAAGGATGCTGTCTGTGGGGGTAAGTGGGGGAATACTGTCCTGGGCACTTGCGGGTTTTGCAACTATAAAGGCAAACCCTAGAAAAATAAGCCAGGGCATTCTTTTATTAAGCATGAAGTATGGTATTAATGTGTTTTCTGATTGCCGCGGCATCAATTCCGGCCCGGGAATGCAATTCTTCTACTGTTCCGTGTTCAAGGAAACTGTCGGGCACCCCCAGGATTTTTATAGGTTGCCTGTATCCTTTATCATTGGCGAATTCCAGGACCGCACTGCCAAATCCTCCCGATATGCAGCCATCCTCCACCGTAATGACATGTTCATAATGCTCAAAAACCGCCTTAAGTAGTTTTTCATCCAGAGGTTTGGCAAACCGCATGTTGTAGTGGCCTATGGTTTCAGGCTGCCCCAATTCTTTAAGGATGCCGGTCACCACATTACCTACCGGCCCAAGGGTAAGAAAGGCAAGGCGGGAACCCTTCTGCAACTCCTCCGCAACGCCGGTTTCTATTTTTTGGAAGGGGAGCCTCCATTCCGCCTTCACTCCTCTGCCCCGAGGGTACCTGATCACCAGGGGTGAGGATGACCCCAATTGGGCAGTGTACATCATATTGCGGAGTTCCACCTCATTCATGGGCGCAAATATAATAAGGTTGGGGATACACCGAAGAAATGCCAGGTCGAAAACCCCGTGGTGAGTAGGGCCATCCTGCCCTACGATACCTGCCCGGTCAAGGCAAAACACCACGGGCAGGTTTTGCAGGGCAACATCGTGGATAAGCTGGTCGTACCCCCTTTGCAGGAAGGTAGAATAGATATTGCAAAAGGGGATTAGCCCCTCTGCAGCCATCCCGGCAGCCATGGTTACCGCATGCTGTTCGGCTATGCCCACATCGAATGCCCTTCCCGGAAGGGCTTCCATCATATATTTAAGGGAACTCCCCGTAGGCATGGCTGGGGTAATACCCACTATCTTTTCATTTTGGCGGGCAAGTTCAAGGATGGTGAGCCCAAAAACATCCTGGTATTTGGGCGGGGCTGTGGGGTCGGATACTGTAAGCAGATCGCCGGTTTGTTTGTCGAACTTCCCCGGGGCATGGTAGGTTACCTGTTGTTCTTCGGCACTTTTCAGCCCTTTTCCTTTAGTGGTAATCAGGTGCAATAGCCTTGGCCCTGGAATGGTCTTCAGTCGCTGGAGTTCGGCGATCAGCACCGGGAGGTCGTGCCCGTCAACAGGGCCCGAATAATTAAAATTCAGGCATTCGAACAGGTTTTCCTCCTTGGCGGTACCTTTTTTTACGTTGGTAAGATACTTCTTGAGGGCCCCTACACTCGGATCAATTCCGATAGCATTATCGTTAAGGATAAGAAGCAGGTTGGCATTGGTGTCGCCGGCATGGTTAAGTGCTTCAAAGGCCATTCCGGAGGCAATGGAGGCATCCCCTATTACCGCGATATGCTGGCGGTTGAGGTTGCCCTGTAACGCAGCGGCCAGGGCCATGCCAAGTAATGCAGAAATGGAAGTGGAACTGTGCCCGGTGCCAAAGGCATCGTATGGGCTTTCGTCGCGCCTGGGAAATCCACTGATCCCGCCTTGCTGCCTGATACCGGGGAATGCTTCCCTGCGGCCGGTGAGGATTTTATGGCCATACGCCTGGTGGCCAACATCCCAAATAAGGCGGTCATCGGGCGTGTTGAATACATAGTGCAGGGCAATGGTCAGTTCCACAACCCCGAGGCTCGCGCCGAGGTGACCTTCCTTGGTAGAAACCACCTCAATGATGCATTCCCTTAATTCACGGGCAAGCCCCGGAAGATCGGAAAGGGGGAGGCGGCGTAACGCATCGGGGCTGTCTATATGTTCCATCACCGTCATAACAGGCGTCAAAGGTACGTTAAATTCATTTTTAGCGCTCCGTGGATTAGTTCATAAATAGTATTTTTGGAAACATGGAGTTTATACTGGACGACAGCTATTTTATGAAACGGGCGCTGCAGGAGGCCGTTTCCGCATACGAAAAAGGCGAGGTGCCGGTAGGTGCTGTAATTGTTGCCGATCAGCGGATCATAGCCAGGGCACATAACCTTACCGAACAACTCACAGACGTAACAGCCCATGCAGAAATGCAGGCCATTACGGCGGCGGCGAATTTCCTCGGAGGGAAATACCTGCACCATTGTACCCTCTATGTAACCCTGGAACCCTGCCAGATGTGCGCCGGCGCGCTCTACTGGAGCCAGTTGCCCAGGCTGGTTTTCGCGGCCTACGACCCCCAGCGGGGGTTTTCAGCTCTTGGCACCCAGCTTCACCCCCGTACGGAAATTAAGGGAGGGCTGATGGAAGCCGAGGCTTCAGACCTGCTGAAACGGTTTTTTGTCCAGAAGCGCAACCTGAACTGATAACCTGCCAGGGCAAGCCTTTCAAATCCTCAATAAAAAAACCCTGATAACAATGTCAGGGTTCGATCTAATCAAAATAAAATAGTAGTTATCCGATTACCTTCACTTTAGAGGCAACCACTCCTTTTCTTCCTTCTTCTTCCTGGTATTCTACTTTGTCTCCTTCGTTCAGCTCCACCCCGTTAATTGCAGTGGCGTGAACAAAAATGTCTTTTCCGGTGTCGTCGTTGGTAATGAAGCCGTATCCTTTGGATTCATTGAAAAATTTTACAGTTCCAGTCATTAATTGATAAATTAAATAAAGAATATTTTAACACTAAAATATGATTTTTTGCGCATATGAAAATGAAGAGAAGATAAAAAACAGGAAAATTATTGATTTTCAGACTTCTTGGGCTTCTTTCCCTGCATTTTCCTCAAATTTTCTTCAGTTAACATATAATCGTGAACATTTTTACCTTTGCTCTCGATAATCAGGAACATGGGCATTGCCAGCAGAAAAAGCCCTGCCGTGCCAAAACCGATATATTTATTTGCAGTTAGCGCATCCTCATCTATAATGATAAAGCCGTATACTATCCCGGCCAGCGATGCCAGAACTATCAGGACAATCAGGTATTTAAACAGTCGTCGCATATTATTTTGTGAAGTTAATCAACTTTCTCCTGTATGCCGTTAGCAACTTCGATTTGGAGACAAAGCCGTGGTACTTCCCATCCTTTATAACCGGGAGGTTCCAGGCCCCGCTGTCCTGGAATTTCTGCATAACCTGCTGCATACTGTCGCTGTCGTAGAAAATATATTCCGGGGCCCTGTGCATTAAGGACTCCACCAGCACCTTGTCGTACATACTGGTGTCGAACATAAACTCCCGGATATCGTCGAGTAGTACAATTCCCTTAAGCACCCCATCATTGTCTGTCACCGGAAAAAGGTTACGGGTAGATTTCGCCACACAGTCGTGCAGCATTTGGCCCAGGGTCATCTGCTGGTGTACGGGTTTAAAGTCCTTTTCGATTACATCATCAAGCTGCATCAGGGTCAGGACCGCCTCATCCTTATTATGGGTAAGCAGGGCGCCTTTTTCAGCCAGTTCGCGCGTATACACCGAGTAATCCATGGCATTCCGGGTGATCAGGTAGGAGATGGCGGCGGTGATCATAAGGGGGACAAAAAGTTCATACCCTCCGGTAAGTTCTGCAATAAGGAAAATAGCCGTCAGGGGCGCATGGATTACACCTGCAATAAGCCCGGCCATGCCTATAAGGGTAAAATTACTTTCACTCACCGAGAAACCAAAGCCAAGGTTGTTGATCACCTTGGCCACCACATTGCCCAGGGCACTGCCCATAACCATGGTAGGGATAAAGATACCCCCTCCGCCCCCGGCGGCGAAGGTGGTGGTCATTGCCACGGCCTTGAAGATGGTGATCCCGAAAAGCAGGGAGATCACCACCCAGATATTTCCGGTATAGGCATCAAAGGGGGTAGTACCCAGGGCCTTGATATGGTTCCCGTCGAGCAGGTCATTGATAAATCCGAACCCCTCCCCGTAGAGGGGTGGGATAAAATACAGCATGACCCCTATGGCAAGCCCGCCCACGAGCAATTTGTATTTGGGACTACGGAAGCGTCTGAAGAACTTCAGGATCGCGAAGTACATATGGGTGAAATAAATGGAGGCAAAGGCTGTACTCACCCCGAGGACAATATAAAACAGGGTATGCTGTACCTCAAATTTCTCAGTAATGGCGAAGCTGAAGAGGGTCTCGTCTCCCAGGAAAAAATAGGAGGTAAGCACCCCGGAGATCGAGGCGAGCAAGAGGGGCAGCATTGAGATCATCGTTAGATCCAGGCTGAATACCTCCACGGCAAAGATAATGGCGGCAATCGGCGACTGGAAGATAGAGGCAATGGCCCCGGCTGAGGCACAGGCTATCAGCAGGGATCTTGTTTTGGCATTGATGTGAAGCAGCCGGCCGAAATTGGAGCTGATTGCCGAACCTGCTTCCACTGCCGGGGTCAATAACCCAACGGAACCACCGAAACCAACTGTAAGGGGTGCGACCAGCAGGGGGGTGTAGATTTTCTTTAAGGCAATGACCCCTTTTTTCTTTGATAATGCAAAGAGGATGGATGAGATCCCGGGCTCCAGCTTTTCCCGGTGCACATATTTCACATAGAGGAATACCAGCGTTAACCCCATAACGGGGAGAATAAAATACAACTGGTTGCTGGAGGAAATAACACCCCTTTCGAGGACGGATTCTATAAAGTAGGTAAAGTTCTTCAGGGTAACCGCTGCAAGGCCTGCAAGGAACCCTACCACTACGCTCATGAGATGCGTAAAGGTTTTACTGGAGATATTGCGATACCTCCATTTCAGGAAACGGGTTAAAAGCGAATTGCTTTTGCTGGGCATTGCTGGGCTATTCGAATAAAGGTATTAAAAAATGGAACCTCTTGTTTAACCGGGGGCATGTACTTAGAGGTCCAACTTTAAATGCAGCTCCTGTAACTGTTCCTGATCTATAGGTGCCGGGGCATCTATCATGACATCCCTGCCACTGTTGTTTTTAGGAAAAGCGATAAAATCGCGAATGGTTTCCTGTCCTCCGAGAATTGCCACCAGCCTGTCGAGGCCGAAAGCGATGCCCCCGTGGGGCGGGGCGCCGTACTGAAACGCGTCCATAAGAAAACCAAACCTCGCCTTTGCCTCTTCCGGGGAGAAGCCCAGGTGCCTGAACATGGTGGCCTGGGTTTCCTTATCATGGATTCTGATAGATCCGCCCCCTATTTCATTACCGTTCAGGACAAGGTCATAGGCATTGGCACGTACCGCACCGGGATCCGTTTCCAGCAATTCAAGTTGTCCGGGTTTGGGAGAGGTAAAAGGATGATGCATGGCATGGTAATTCCCGTTTTCCTCATCCAGTTCGAGCAGGGGAAAATCTAACACCCAGAGCGGCGCGAACTCATCAGGTTTACGCATGCCGAGGCGGCCGGCCATTTCCATTCGCAACGCACTAAGCCGGGTACGGGTGGCATTCTCATCTCCCGAAAGGATACAGATAAGATCGCCTGCCACTGCCCCGGTAGCCCTGGCCCAGGACGCCAGCTCTTCCTGCCCGTAAAATTTATCGACCGATGATTTGTAGCTGCCGTCGGCATTGCATTTAACATACACCAGCCCTTTGGCGCCCACCTGAGGGCGCTTTACCCATTCCACCAGGGCATCCAGTTCCTTGCGCGTAAATTCCCCCGCTCCGGGTACGGCTATCCCCACTACCAGTTCTGCTGTGTTGAAAACCTCAAAATTCCCCTGCTGTGCCAGCGCATTGAGTTCTGCAAATTCCATCCCGAAACGGATGTCTGGCTTGTCGTTCCCGTACCGCTTCATGGCCTCATCGTAGGTCAGCCTTGGAAAAGGACCAGGGTTTACACCCAGGATCTCCTTTAACAGATGGCTGGTAAGGCCTTCAAATGTCTGGAGGATATCTTCCTGCTGCACAAAGGCCATCTCGCAGTCGATCTGGGTAAATTCGGGTTGGCGGTCGGCCCGCAGGTCTTCATCCCTGAAACATTTTACAATCTGAAAATATTTGTCGAGCCCTCCTACCATCAGCAATTGTTTAAAAGTCTGTGGGGATTGTGGCAGGGCATAGAACTGCCCTTCATTCATCCTGCTGGGGACCACAAAATCGCGGGCCCCTTCCGGGGTCGATTTTATAAGGTAAGGAGTCTCCACCTCGATAAACCCCTCTGCCGAAAGGTATTTCCTGACCTCCATAGTTACTTTATGCCTGAAGATGAGGTTCTTTTTAATGGGGTTCCTGCGGATATCCAGATAGCGGTATTTCATCCGCAGGTCTTCGCCCCCGTCTGTGTCGTCTTCAATAGTAAAAGGCGGAACCAGGGACTTGTTTAGAACCGTCAATTGTGTAACCAGCACTTCGATTTCCCCTGTCGGTAATTTGGGGTTCCGGGCCGTGCGTTCTATTACCCGGCCTTTTACCTGAATCACGAATTCGCGCCCCAGACTACGGGCATTCTCCAAAACGGCGGCATCCGTACGCTCCGCATCAAAAACCAGCTGTGTAACCCCATACCGGTCCCGCAGGTCTACCCAGACTACAAATCCCTTGTCGCGTAAGGTCTGTACCCAGCCGGAGAGGGTAACTTCTGTTGCAATATGGGAATGGCGTAATTCTCCGCAGTTATGGCTTCTGTACATGGCATGTTACTTTGTAGCGGCAAATGTAAGAAGTATAGCTGTTCCCCGAAAGCCCTGGCGGGCATATTGAAGTATGTAATAAAAAACCCCGCTTTAAAGGCGGGGTCCTTTACTACAATACAGCTTCTATCAGTTCGTTTTCTATAGGCTTTTTGGGTTTTTCCCTGCTGCCCCGGATACGCAGTTTTAACCTATAGGTGATAAAAAAGAGTACGGGTACTATGATGAGCGTAAGGAAAGTGGCTACAAGCAGCCCGAAAATTACCGTCCAGGCAAGCGGCCCCCAGAAAATCACGTTATCCCCGCCCATGTAAACATTGGCATCGAATTGTGAGAAGAGCGAAAAGAAATCGATGTTGAGTCCGATGGCAAGGGGAATCAGGCCCAATACCGTGGTAATCGCGGTGAGGATTACCGGTCGAAGCCTTGCCTTCCCGCTCCGGATGATGACTTCCCTGACTTCATCCCTGCTCAGCAGGTCGTGGTCTGAAAGATCCAGGCTCACCTTTTTCCTGTCTATCAGGATCTGGGTATAGTCCAGGAGCACTACCCCGTTGTTTACCACAATTCCTGCCAGGGAAATGATACCCATCATGGTCATCATGATCACAAAAGACCAGCCGGTGAGCATAAGCCCTCCGAATACCCCGATAAAACTAAGGAAGATCGCGATCATGATTATCAGCGGTTTGGAGATACCCCCGAACTGGAAAATCAGGATCAGCATGATAAGCCCGAGGCCGGAGAAAAAGGCCCCAACCAAAAACTGCATCTGCTTGTTTTGTTCTTCCAGCTGCCCGGTATAATCTATCCTGATATCCTGGGGCAGACCGTTGAAATTTTCCATTTCCTCACGAATCTGGTTCACTATGGCGCCGGCATCGGAAAATCCGGGTTTAAGGCCGGAATAAACCGTAACTACCCGTTTATTATCTCTGTGTTTGATGGCACTGAATGCCGAAGTGTTCTTTTGGGTTGCCACCGCAGATACAGGGATCTCCCTGATCTGTCCGCTAGCCTGGTCCCGGAAAATGATATTCTGGTCAAAAAGCGCGTTCTTGTCGTATCGCAGCTCCTCGTTGAACCGCACATTGATGTCGTAATCATCACCGTCTTCCTTATAAACCCCGGCCTTCTCCCCAAAGATCGAACGACGGAGCTGGTTGCCTACCTGGCCTGCCGCAACACCTAATTCCCCCGCCTTTTTACGGTCGACCACCACATCCATTGATGGTTTACCTTTATTCACGTCTATCTTCAATTCCTCAATCCCGCCGATATTCTTGCTGTTGATGAAATTGCGGATATCCTCTGCGGTAGTGATGAGTTCGTCATAATCCGGACCTTCCAGTTCAATATTGATGGGATAACCTGCCGGGGGGCCTGCCGCTTCTTTTTCCACAGACAGGGCCACTCCGGGATATATTCCCTGTAAGCCATCCTGTATTTTCCTTCGCAGTTCTTCCGTATCCCGGCCATCCCTGTACTTATATTCCCTCATGGAAAGGGTAACCTTGCCCCTGTGGGGCATTTCGGCAGCCGAACCCCCGTCAGTAAAGGGGTTTCCTGCGCCTTCCCCCACCTGCGACACTGCGGTTTCCACCAGGTAATTATGATCCCCCCGGGTGTAATTGTCGCTATTGGCAATTGCATACACACGTTTTTCAATATCCTGGGTAAGCTCATTGGTTTTTTCGATGGCGGTACCCTGCGGATATTCTATATACACATAGATTTCATTAGGGGTATTGTCCGGGAAGAATTCCACCTTTGTACGCCCGCTGCCCAGCGATGCCCCGAAGAGTATAAAGACCACCACCAGCAACATGACGGTGCTCCCAAAATACCAATAAACATTATTACGGCGGAGAGCGTGTATCAGCCGTTTCTCATACCAGTTCTCGAAACGCACCATGGTGGTGTTCTGGAAATTCCGGGCCCATTTCTTCAGGCCATACTTATAGATCCAGAACATGGCAGCGGTAAAGAGCAAAAGGGTACCGAAACCGCGGACCGCTCCCCCCACGAGAAAAATAAAGATGCCAAACCCGGCAAGAATGGCGCTGAGGCGGATGAGTTGCTTCCGGCTGAGCTCCTTTTCTCCGACATCCATAAATCGCGACACCAGCATGGAATTCATAAAGATGGCCACAAAAAGCGAAGATCCCAGTACCACCGAAAGGGTGATGGGGAAATAGATCATGAACTGACCAAAGATACCGGGCCAGAGGCCCAGGGGAACAAAGGCCGCAACCGTGGTAAGGGTAGATATTATGATCGGGAAGGCTATTTCCCCGATGCCCTTCTTGGCGGCTTCAATCCGCGTCATGCCTTCCTGCTCCATCAGACGGTACACATTTTCAACCACCACAATACCATTGTCGACCAGCATGCCCAGCCCCATAATCATCCCGAAAAGGATCATGGTATTCAGGGTATAACCAAGTAAGGAGAGAATGGCAAAAGACATGAACATAGACATGGGGATGGCGAACCCAACAAACAAAGCATTGCGGAATCCCAAAAAGAACATCAGCACCGTAACCACCAGGATGATCCCGAATATGATGTTGTTAACCAGGTCTTCCACCTGGTTGAGGGTACGGCTCGACGAGTCGTTTGCTATGGAAATCTCCAGCTCTGCGGGAAAGTAAGTTTCCTTTTTTTCCTTCACAAGTTCTTTAATCTTGTCGGCAGCCGCAATGGCATTTTTGCCTGCACGTTTCTTAACATCCAGCATCACCACGCTTTTTCCGTATTCCCGGGCGTAGGTGGTTTTGTCTTCCTCCTCAAAGGTCACCACTGCAATATCCTTCAGATAAACAGCATTGCCGTCTTCCGATTTTACCACGAAACTCTCCAAATCCGAAGGGTTCTCAATTTCGCCAAGAATGCGGATCGTACGCCTTTGGGTACTGGTTTTAAGGTTGCCAGCAGACATGGTCATATTGCCGTTTGAGATTGCCGAAATAACATCGTCAAAACTTACCCTGGCAGCCATCATCTTATATATATCTACCGCTACTTCCACTTCTTTTTCCTGGGCGCCGCGAATATCAACCTTTTTCACCTCGGGCAGGTCTTCTATCTCGTCCTGCAGGTATTCTGCGAATTCTTTCAGGCGGTCTACGGGGTAGTCGCCCGTAAAATTGATGTTCATTATTGGATATTCCTCTGAAAGATTCAGGTCGAATACATTGGGCTCAACTTTGGCATTGTTGAAGGTGGGCCAGTCTTCACTGGCTTTTTCCGAGTCTACTTCATCCTTTACCTTCTGCTTAGCCTGCTCCACAGTAATTTCCTCGTCAAATTCAACGGTGATTATGGCATAATCCTCCTGGGAAGTGGAAGTGATCTCCACCACATTACTTACATCCTTAAGCCGTTCTTCCAGCGGGTCTGTAATGAGCCTTTCTATATCCTCCGCCGTATTTCCCGGGAAGGGGGTACTTACATAGATCTTGGTTTCCACGATTTCAGGAAAATCCTCCCTGGGAAGTGAAAAATAAGAAGACATCCCTATAGCCAGGAACAATCCGATCATGACATAAATGACCGAGGGGTTATCTATCGCCCAGGAAGACAGCCTGAATTCCTTATCGGCGTTCTTTTTCTGCTTGCTCATGAGGATTTATTTTAAAAGTTGAACTTTCTGACCGTCCTTTACGCTCCGCGCACCTTCCCTGATTACAAGCTCCGATGCGCTGAGGCCGGAGAGTACCTCTACCATAGCACCCTGTGTACGGCCGGTGGTGATAATACTTTTTCTTGCCTCAAAGTAGGATGCCCCGTCGGTATTTTCAGCCACATAAACATATTGCTCCCCTTCCGCGTTCTCTGAAATAATGCTCTGCGGGATGAGCAGCGCATCCTGGTTGGTATAGTCATTTATTCGCACCCTAGCCGTGAGGTTGGGTTTGATAGTGCCCCCTTTGTTGGGAACGGGAATTTCTACTGTAAAGGATCGGTTGTTGGGGTTGATAAAATTTCCCGTGTTGCGAACTTTGGTATCAAGGCTGTCGCCAAGGACAGGGAAAAAGACCTTTACTTCCTTGCCATCACTTACCGAACCCAGGTAGCGTTCGGGAACCTCAACATCTATATACATATCTGAAAGGTTAACTATCCTGAAAACCTCGGAACCCGGACCAGGAGAAACCACGGTGCCCTCGTCTTTAATAACGTCGTCTATGATGCCGGTGAAGGGGGCACGGATCGCCGCTTTTCCCAACTGGCTTTGCAGTTGCTTTACCGCATTCTGCTGGGCCTCGTAGTTGGTTTTGGCCTGGAGGTACTGGATTTCGGATCCTATGTTTTGCTCCCACAGGCGCTTTTGCCGTTCGAAGGTGGTTCTCGAGAGCTCTTCCTGGGTACGAAGCTGTTCCAGCTGACTGCTAAGGCCGCCGTCGTCTATTGTTGCAAGCAGCTGTCCTTTCTGCACTCTTTGGCCGTCCTTCACATACACTTTTTCGAGGGTGCCGGCCATTTCCGGGTAGATAAGTACATTTTGATTGGTCTTTACATTCCCCTGCAGTTCCAGATAATGGTTAAAAACCTCCGGGTTTACTTCCAGGGCGGAAACCAGAGGGTAATTCTCATCCGGATCGAGTAATGCGATGGCCGAATCGAGTACCCGAACTTGTCCCTCCAGGGATTTTTGCTGCTCCGAGAGTTCATTTTTACGGGCCCTGATAGCCTGAAGATCACCCTGGGCAATAAGGTCATCCAGGGATTGCTGATTCCCTCCCCCGCATGACGCCAGGGTTAATATGGCTATGGATAGTACTATTAAATGTTTCATTATCAATGGGTTGTTGTATAAGTTGTCAATTATTGATGATAGTCTCCAAATAGGTTTTGTTGTTAATTACATCTACCATAGATTGCAGGTATTCCTGCTGTGAGGTATATAACTGTAATTGCGCCTGCCTTAAATCGAAACTGCTGGCAATCCCTTCAAGGTATTTGGTTTGGTTCTTTTGTTCGATTCTTTCTGCAAGGTCCAGGTTCTGTTTTGTTGTTTCATACTGTTCGATGGCAAGCAGGTAATTGCTCTTAGCCTGTTCCAGCTCCAGCTTTATCCGCTCTTCAGTTTCCGTAAGCTGTGTTTTGGCCTTTTCCAGTGCTATTTTAGCACGTTGAGTGCTCGCGCTGCGTTTGAAGGAGCTAAAAATCGGGATTTCAAGGTCGACCCCCAGTACCGACGAATCAAACCACTCCGGTTCGCCGCTGAAGAAATCAAAATCGTCACTGAAGGAGGTGCTGCCATAGTTTACGAAGGCATTCAGGGTTGGGAGGGCCCTGCTTTTGGCCAGTTTGAGCTCAAAGAAACGTTGTTCGTTGAGGTTGAAGGCCAGTTTGTAATCCACATTGTTTTCCACCGTGAAATCCGATTCCAGAAGGGTGGGGTCTATCTGCTGCCGTGCCAGATCGTCGAGATTCTCAGCAAGCTCGGTAGGATGCTGCAACGATAACCCCATCATGAGGTTCAGCATTTGCAGGGTAATATCCTTAAGCCGAATGGCATTTTTTAGCTGACTGTCTACGGAAGAAAGGGTAATCTGCAGTTGTTCCACACTTTCCTCTTCGCCCAAACCATTTTCATAGATCTTTTGTGTTTCAAAAAGATTTTTCTCCAGGGTAGCAAGGTTTTTCCCGAGAATAGAAACTGTTTCCTCTGCAAGGAGGACATTGCCATAGGCTTCAACTACGGACTGGCGTACCTGTTGCTCCGTTTTTTCCAGGTTGTTACGGCTGTAACTCAGAAAGGCCTTTGTTGCCTGTACCCCTACGATATAGGAGCCATCGAAGATTTGTTGCCTTAGGGTTGCTGTGGCGTTTGCCTGCTGCGGCTGGCCGAATACTATGGGCTGAAAGGTGCCTGGTTCGCCCCCGAAAAACTCAGCTGGAATAAGGGAAACAGGTTGTTTCAGCTGGTTCTGGTAGCTGATGCTCCCACTTATTTGTGGCAATCCTTCTGCAATGGTTTCCCATTTTTGCTTCCGTGCATCAATAGTATCGCGTATGGCATTAATACTGCTGTAATTGTTTTCAAGGGCATAGGCGATGGCTTCCCCGAGTGTGAAACGGGTGGGCGTTTCCTGAGATAATCCGAAGCCAAGCCATAACAAAGAGAGGAGAAGTAAAAGGTTGTTGCGCATTTATTCGTGATTTGAGTTGATGATTCTGTTTAGTATTTTACGGCCTTCAGGCGTTACTATCCCCCTAAGGTGATACTCCAGGTAATCGTCCATTAATTTACCGATATGGAAAAGATCCAAAGGGAAGAGCCTTTGGTCCTTTATAATGCTACCCCCGGCAAAATAAATGCGGGCTACGAAATCTATATTGAGGTTTTCCCTGTAAATACCAAGTTCTATCCCACGGCGGATATTGTCTGTTACACAGGTTTGCATAACCTTGAATTGCTTGGTTTGCAACATAAAGTGGACTTTTGGATAATATTTTTGAAGCTGGTACTGTGGCGCGGCCTTTTCGTTTTTCAAATGCTGCATCACAAATTTCTTGATCTCGTAAAGTTCCTCGATGGGATTTTTCTTTAAGCTCAGGATTTCATCGATCCCCTCGGAAACTTCTTCAAAAAGGTGGCATACACCCAGTTCTACCAACTGGGTCTTATTGTTGAAATGAGTATAGATGGTTTTTTTGGAGATCCCCATTTCATGTGCCAGATCATCCATTGTTACGCTCTTGAACCCGTAGGTCAGGAACATATCCATTGCCTTGCTAATAATATCTTCTTTCATAATTCGAAGCGCAAAGATATTCCAGGAAACTTTAAGCACAAAAATAGTTTCCAAAGTTTTACAATTTTTTAACATTGATGAAGGACCTGGTGGTTGTATGGCAAGGCAAAATCCAAACCCCGGGTTTTTCACTGTGGCGAATTAGTGTATTTTTGGGGAAAAACCAGGCGCTTGCAAAAAACAGACACCTTCAGGGCCCATTTTGATGCATATCTGAAGAGTCAGATAAGAATAAAGGAGCCGGCACAACTCTATGAACCCATGTCTTATATATTGGGTCTGGGGGGGAAACGCCTTCGGCCGGTACTCACCCTGTTTGCAACAGATGCCCTGGGAGGCGATTACCACAAGGCTTTGCCGGCAGCTATGGCTTTAGAACTTTTCCATAACTTTTCCCTGGTACATGACGATATCATGGACGAGGCTCCGCTGCGCCGTGGGCATCCCACAGTTCACAAAAAGTGGGATATTAATACCGGCATCCTGTCCGGTGATGCCATGCTTATCTGTTCCTACCGGTTATTTGAGGGCTATGAGCCTGTATTATTCAAGGATCTGCTTCAACTCTTCAGCAAAACTGCCCTGGAGGTATGTGAAGGACAGCAGATGGACGTGGATTTTGAAAACCTTGAATCTGTTAGCATGGAACAGTATTTTCATATGATCCGCAGCAAAACGGCGGTACTGCTCGGCGCCTGTATGAAAGCGGGAGCTCTGGTCGCCGGGTCTGCAGCTCCCGTGCAGGAGGCGGCATATGATTTCGGTTGCTATCTTGGGACGGCTTTTCAGTTGCAGGACGACTACCTGGATGCCTTTGGTGATCCTTTGTCTTTTGGAAAGCAGCCTGGGGGTGATATTATTGCGAACAAAAAAACGTTTTTGTACATTAAATCGCATGAACTCGCCGATGCCGCCGGCGTGAAGGAACTGGAACACCTTTTTTCAATCAGGCCTCAGGATCCGGACGCTAAAATCAGGGCCGTTAAGGATATATACGAAAGTTCCGGTGCCAGACTGGCTGCCCGCGAGGAAATCGCCCGCTTTACTACCCTGGCTTTTACCCGGCTCAATGCAATGTCTCTGGACGCAACGACGGATGCAGGCTTCCGTGCCTTCGGGGAAACCCTCACAGATCGCAACACCTGATGTGGCTTTCTGATGTTTGCTGGCAAATGACATATAAGAGATGATGGTATTGATTGGAAAAGCCTGATGATCATGGATTACGTCCGGTGATTCGGTTCAGGAGGGCGATAAGAAAATCTTTTTTCGGACAGGCTCCGATCACCATTAAATCTTCCCAAAGGCTGGTTTGTTCATCAAGGAATTTTAGAATGAGGGGTGCTTTTCTTTTGCTGAAGAGGGCTTCAAAAATTTTCCTGCCCTTCCTGTTATCGCGGGCGAGGATATCGAGCAGTAGCAGGTCGTACCACCAGAACCGGTTTTTTGTACCGAAAGACGACAGCCGTTTCCCTTCCCTGAGGTGTTGCAGGAGGGCGCCCGTTTTCCTGTAGGTGTTCATAAAGGTATAACCAGTACTTGGCTTCGCCCAGCCACCGGCTGTACCGATATGCAAAATACGATCCGTATTAACTGCTGGAAAATCGTAGCAAGTCATGGGGATTTGCCCCTTTTCCTTTTCCAACACCCTGTAATTGCTGCAACCCAGCTTGTGCCGGATATAATGTTCAAGTGCCGCCTCGTATGCTGCATCCTGCAACAGCTCTGAAGAAAAGAGGGTGAATTCTACCAGGGCTTCCCTGTCTGAAAAGGGAAGGACATACATAAAGCGCGTATTCCCTTGTTGTTCAATGGAAAAATCCATGAAAGTGGCTGTTCGGGCATCAAAGACCGGGGTTTCCGAACGAATAAACCACCCTATAAAATGCTGTTGTAATACCGGGTATCGGGACTGAGCTTTAAGGTCCTTCCAGGAAAACAGACTGTTAAATACCATTTGGCCGGAATAGTTTCCCTTGTTCGTGGTTACAAGCACCCCTTCGCCTTCCTCCCGCATAGCTGTTATCGTCCCGGCCTTCTGGCTGAGGTTAGGGTAGGAATTCAGCCTGTTATGATATTGCCTGTAAAAATCTGCCCCTCTCAGCATTTTATACGTGTATGGGGCTATGGGAAAACTTGCGCTATAAGTCTGGCCTGCGAAATAAAGGCGGTCCCAGGAGGCATGGATAATGGGATCCAAATCGCCTACCCCCGCTTCCCAAAAACACCAGGTGCGGTCGTTGCCTTTTACGGGATCCTTCTCAATAAGAAGAATGCTGTGGTTCCTGAAGTGTGGGTCTTTTCCCAGCGCATCTGCAAGGAGCAGCCCCGCTGCACCGGCACCAGCAATAATGATGTCGTATGAACCCATATCCCCGCGTTATCCTGGGCGCAAAAGTACAAAGAACCTTTAACGAATCAATCTATCCGGTAGCGCAATCCAAAAAACCCACGCATGCCCTGATTAGGACCGAACACGTAAGAGGGATCAAAAGTAAGGGCATAGGGGTTGTCTGCGGTTGCAACCGCGTTACCCTGGCTGTCGAAGGTTACATTTTTGTCGAATGGGTCGCTGGCCCTCGCGATAATAAAAGGGTTCCCTTTATTAGGGGTCCAGTTGAGCAGGTTTTTAATGCCGGCGTAGAATTCCATACTGCCGATGCCTTTGTAGGTGAATTGTATATTCTGAATACTCCAGGCCCGGGAGTATTCCCGCCTTGGGTCGAGCTCCCCCAGCAAGGGCAGCCGCATTGGCCCGTAGAGGTTGCCGGTATAATCAACAGATATACGCGCGGCGCGGATTTCATAGGATATATTCCAGGTCGCCATGAATTTTTCGGTAAGTATCTGGCTTCTGGTTATCCCGTTATCTGTGTTGCTTACATCCTGCAGGGTGGCCCCCATCAGTAGTTTTAACCCATTGGGGAAGGCCATGTCGACATTGGCGCTTAACCCCCTGGAAACCGAGTTTCCATCGAGGTTATCGTAGATGATCAGGTTGGGATCCGTATCGTAATCCGGCAGAATAATGTTTTTGAAATAGGTATAAAATGCCGATGCATCCAGCCCTATAAAGACCCCGCTGCCTGCATAGATCTTTTTAAGGAAGTTTAGATTTACGTTCAGGGATCGTTCGGGTTGCAGTTCTTCCGTAATTACCACCTCTCTGGCACCTGTGAGTGCCGCATGTTCTTCTGTGAAGAGGTTGACGACCCTGAAGCCGGTACCGGCATTCAGCCGGAAGATGTCGTGGTCCGTTAGTTGCCATTTGTAGGCCATCCTGGGAGTATAAATATTGCCATGCCTGCGGTCGTTGTCATACCGTACGCCCAGTAATATCGAATGTTTTTTTGCAAGTTCTATTTCATCCTGAAGGAAGAGGCTCGGGATCCAAACCTTATCGGGGCTGTTCTGCCCACCTTGCTCGGTGGCGGTAGTATTGTCGTCATAATAATTGTAACGGATGGATGTACCAAGTAAGAGGTCGTGTTTGCCAAGGGTTTTGTCCCAGGTGAGTTGTCCGAATCCTATGCGTTGGTCTGCCAGATAGGGGAGGTCGCCATAAACGGAGTTCTGATGGTGGTTATTATAGGAGAAAGACAACATCAGCTTTTCATCTGTTGGCAACTGATATTTTCCCAGTACTTCCCACCGCCTGGTATAGATGCTTTCGCCATATACCTCATCGCCACCACGAAATTCCGGGGTCCACTGCATTTCGCCCCCCCATCTGTCTTCATAGAAGAATCGCCCGGCTAAGTTGAAAATCCGTGCGTTATCGCGGGTAAAATTCCATTTCTGGAACAGCGAGATGCGTTCCTGCAGGGTTAGGTCTGTAAAGTTATCCCCGTTCTGGTCTACAGGCTGGTCATAATTGAAATAATTCACCCCCAATAGTAAATTGGTATGTTCCCCGAAAGAAATCTTGGTACCTATGTCGAGGTTGTATTCACCCCACCCGGTAACAAAACCGTCGGCAAAGAATTCGGGGGCGCTCAGGTTGTTTCTGGTAATTATATTGATCAGGCCGCCAACGGCTTCACTTCCGTATAAGGTTGAAGCGGGGCCTTTGATAATTTCGATCTGCTCTATAAGGGAATTGGGGATGCCCGAGAGGCCGTAAACCGTGCCCAGGCCGCTAACAATGGGCATCCCGTCAATGAGGACAAGGGTATACGGACCTTCCAGGCCGTTGATATGTATATCGCCTGTATTGCAGACGTTGCAGTTAATCTGAGGTCTTACTCCATTCACGTTCTGCAGGGCTTCAAAAATGCTTGGCGTGGGGTTTTTTCTCAGGAAGGCAGGAGAATAAACCTCTACCGGGACCGGGCTTTCGAGGCGGCTAACAGGTTTAAGGGTACCCGTAACTACGGTTTCTTCCAGGCTTTCAGCACTTGGTTCCATGCTGAATGAAAGCGTAAGGCTTTCATTTTCCCCAAGGCTGATGGCACGGCGCTGAGATAGGTAACCCATTGCGGAAGCTATAAGAACATAGTCGCCTGCAGCAAGTTCTTCCAGAAGATAGTGGCCATCGTGGTCGGTAGAGCTGCCCGTTCCCTCGTCTTTAAGGTATACATTAACAAAGGGTATCGGTTCCCCTTTGTCTGTTATGACACCTCCGACAGATGCTTGCTGCCCCATAGTAACAAGGGGAAGCAGCATCAGGAAAAAGACTGGGCTAAAAGCACGCATTTTATAATTGTATAAATTAAAATTTAGACAAATCTAAATATTTGTTTTTACAAATAAAAATGTATTTTTGCTTAAATATCAATGGCGTGACCCATTCCGAGGAAAACTACCTGAAAGCTATCTTCCACCTTGGCGGGCTAGACGGCGCTGTGATCAGCACCAATGCCATCGCCGAACAGATGGAAACAAAGCCCTCGTCCGTAACTGATATGGTTAAGAAACTATCCGAGAAAGGGCTGGTAAACTATAAGAAATACCAGGGGGTTTCTCTAACCGCTACGGGTCGTACAACAGCCCTTGCCGTCATCAGGAAACACCGCCTGTGGGAAGTTTTCCTGGTTGAAAAGCTCGATTTCAGCTGGGATGAGGTTCATGTAGTAGCCGAACAACTCGAACATATCAAAAGTGAGAAGCTCATAGACCGGCTCGACCAGCTGCTGGAATTCCCTAAATATGATCCTCATGGCGATCCCATTCCCGGGAAGAACGGCGAGTTCCAGGAAAGAGACAAGCTGTTACTGAGCAAAATGCCGCTTATGGGCAAAGGAGTCTGTGTAGGCGTTAAGGACTCTTCCGCAACCTTTCTGAAATTCCTCGATAAAAACAATATTGCCCTTGGCAAGATGATTGAAGTACTGGACAAGGAAGATTTTGATCACTCACTCCATATCAGGGTGGGGGGTAAATTACTTCAAATCTCCCACCAGATAGCCGCCAACCTTTATGTGAAACCCAACGAGAAATAATGGAACAAATCCTAGCCTATTTCGAGACTATCAACCCTATAATGGCAGCATTCCTTGCTACCCTTTTTACCTGGGGGCTGACGGCTCTGGGCGCAGCTCTTGTATTTCTTTTTAAAGGCGCGAACCGTGCTTTGATGGACGCCATGCTGGGGTTTACCGGTGGGGTTATGGTGGCAGCCAGCTTTTGGAGCCTTTTGGCCCCGGGGATAGCAATGAGCCCTGGCGAGGGATTCATAAAAGTTATCCCCGCAGCAGTCGGCTTTCTGTTGGGGGCCATTTTTATATTTGGCCTCGATAAGATCCTTCCACATTTGCATATCAATTTTAAGGAAAGCGAAAAGGAAGGGCTTGCAACCCCCTGGAGGCGTACAACCCTGCTGACCCTGGCGATAACCTTACACAATATCCCGGAAGGTCTGGCGGTGGGAGTCCTTTTCGGCGGAGTGGCCGCAGGATTTGAAGGGGCCACCATAAGTGGTGCCGTGGCACTTGCAATTGGGATTGGCCTTCAGAATTTTCCCGAAGGTTTCGCGGTTGCCATGCCGCTTCGAAGGCACGGCTTAAGCCGGTTTAAAAGTTTTTTATACGGCCAGGCTTCCGCTATTGTGGAACCATTTGCCGCGGTACTTGGTGCCTGGGCCGTGCTTACATTCGAACCGCTGCTACCTTATGCCCTTTCGTTTGCAGCCGGGGCTATGATTTTTGTCGTAGTGGAGGAAGTGATTCCTGAAACCCAGCAGGATAAGTATACAGATCTGGCAACCATGGGCTTTATCGGGGGTTTTATTATTATGATGGCCCTTGATGTGGGCCTGGGATAATCCTGTAGTAAATAGCGCTAGGCTATTACTACAGGACTTCAATTAAAACTTACCGGCCCTGGCTCCAGGGCGGGGTAACCCCATTAGACCGGGCGTAGGCAATCAATTGGCCCTTGTGTTCTGCAGCGTGCTCCATGGCAAGCAACAGGGCGCCTAAATTGGTAGACTTCATAAAGCCGAAATCAACTTCATCTTCAAAATTGCTTGCTTCGACCTGGTCCGTCACCCCTTTAATGTATTCGGCTGACTTTTTGAATTCCGCAATGATCATGTCTTTTCCTTTTACGGCCTCCAGATTCTCTATATCCACCTCTTCCGGCGGAGGGGGGGCAGCGGTCAATTTAGACCCAAAGAAATAATTGGCGGAAACGACATGCATGATGGTTTCGCCAACGGATCGGACCCCCTCTTCGGGCCTCCAGTCATACTGATCTTCACTGAAGGCTTCCGCCAGTTGAAGGATCTGTCCGTGGCTGTAATCCAGCCACCCTTTGATGTTAGACTGAACAATGGTGTCCTGGCTGTACGCTGAAAGTGCGAAGACACTCAGCAAAAGGGTTAATAATTTTCTCATTTTCCAGTATTTAAATTATTGAATTTCTGAAAGTGGTCATGCCACCTGAACTATCAAATATAGTAAAATGACCTTGATCTTTTAGATGTCCTTTCTTACTATTTACCGTCCGGGTGCACTCCAAAACAATGACAGCTGCAAACATGGCGGAAGTATTGCATTGTTGGGAGGTAAGAAATGATGGTAAATAGTACCTTTGGAAAATGCTAAAAAGGTACCAACCTAAAATTTGAATCATGCGATACATTTTCATACTGATCTTTTGCCTTTGCAATGAAATGGCCACCGGACAGTCTGCTTTCTTTCAACCGCTGGATGTATTCGAGCTGCAGTACGTGCAGGATCCGCAGATCGCACCCGACGGAGCAAAAGTGGTTTACCGCCGGATGGGGTTCGATATTATCAACGATAAAGCTGTGGGAAACCTTTGGATGGTTAACTCAGACGGATCCTCCCACCAGAAGCTTACTTCCAGGGAAACAGACGAATCAAGTCCGCGATGGTCGCCCTCAGGAGATCGCCTGGCCTTTATTAGCCCTACAGACCAGGGTTCCGAAATATTTATTTACTGGCTTGCTTCTGGCAGGATCGCAAAGATCTCCAGCCTTCTGCATAGCCCGCAATCCCTGACATGGTCGCCCGACGGCTCCATGCTCGCCTTCGCGATGCATGTGGATAAGAAGCCTCCGGAACTGGCGAAAATGCCCGAGAAACCAAAAGGGGCCAAATGGGCCGAAGCTGCCAGGATCACAGACCGCGTTTATCATGAAGCCGATGGCCGTGGCTACCTCCCGCCCGGATTCGACCACCTCTTTGTTATCCCGGCCGAAGGTGGCCCTGCCCGGCAGATTAGCTCTGGCGACTTTGATCATGACGGCACCCTTGCATGGTCTGCAGACGCGGCTACCTTGTATGTTTCCGCCAATCGCAATGCCGATTGGGAGTACGATTTCCGCAATAGTGAAATTTACGCATTCACTGTCGCCGATGGATCCGTTAAGGCCCTTACGGACAGGAATGGTCCTGATGAATCGCCTGCAGTATCTCCCGATGGAAAAAGCATTGCATACCTCGGTTTTGACGATAGGGTACAAACCTACCAGGTAAATAAACTTTATATTATGGACGCGGACGGTACCCGGAAAAGGGAAATCCCGCTTACGCTGGACAGAGAAATCTCCGATCTCAAATGGGATGCCCGTGGCAAAGGCCTGTATGCGAGCTATGACGATAAGGGCAATACCAAAATAGCACATATAGGATTGGAAGGGAATGTGGAAAGGCTTGGCGAAAACCTTGGGGGAACCTCTATCGGCCGGCCTTATTCCGGTGGTTCTTTCAGCGTTTCAGGCGAGGGGATTATTGCCTATACCCATAGCCGTCCTGAATACCCCGCCGAACTGGCCATCCTTAAGGCCAAAGAGAAGCAGCCCTCAATAATCACGACGCTTAACAATGCCCTTCTCAACTTCAGGCAACTTGGGAAAGTGGAAGAGATATGGTACAAATCTACGGTCGACCAGCGTGATATACAGGGATGGTTGGTATACCCGCCAGATTATAACCCCTCCCGAAAATACCCCTTGCTTGTTGAAAATCACGGGGGTCCCATCGCCAATTACGGCGACCGATTTTCCGCGGAACTCCAGCTCTATGCGGCGGCAGGCTATATAGTTTTCTATCCCAACCCACGGGGAAGTACCAGTTATGGGGAGGAATTCGGAAACCTGCTTTACCATAATTACCCCGGTGATGATTACAACGATGTTATGGACGGGGTGGATCATTGCATCTCCAGGGGAGTTGCTCACGAAGACCAGCTCTATGTTACCGGCGGAAGCGCAGGAGGGATCATGACCGCGTGGATAGTGGGTAAAAACAACAGGTTTGAGGCTGCGGTAGTGGCCAAACCTGTTGCGAACTGGATCAGCAAGACCCTTATGGCCGATAATTATTTTAACTACGCCAACAGCAGATTCCCCGGCCAGCCCTGGGAAAATTTCGAGACCTACTGGAAATTCTCGCCATTGTCTCTGGTTGCCAATGTGGAAACCCCAACCATGGTTATGGTGGGCATGGACGACCTGAGGACTCCGCCCAGCGAAGCCAAACAATTATACCACGCACTAAAATTACGCAAGGTAGAGACTTTATTGGTAGAGATTCCGGGAGCCGGACATGGTATTGCCAATCGGCCCAGTAACCTTATTGCGAAGGTTGCCCACACCCTTGCCTGGTTCGGGAAGTATAAAGGACAAGGGGAAGAATTTAAATAGGATAGCGATAAAAATTTTTAACGAAATCCTGCGTTGCAGTAATACCACATTATATACACAGAAGGCATGAGCTGGAAGAAAAGGCATTGGTTTTGGAACGCACTTATAGTCTTAACCCTGATTATCTGTGCCCTGGCTTTCACGGCACATTATAAGAACTGGGTTAGAATCGGGGAGGACCGTATTGAAGTGTTGTCAGGGATTTATTACCGTGAACTACCCTATGCCGGACTCGACAGCGTGACAATGGTTCAGAAAATCCCTTCCATGGAAAGGGTAAACGGCTTTTCGGCTTGGATGAAGGAGAAGGGGGTGTTTAAAGACTCCCTGAACCCGGCTAAGAATGTATATGTTTTTGTTGATGACCTGAGCGATCCCAAGATAAAACTGGTACAACACGATTCCCTGGTTGTATTCCTGAATTTTGCCGATACCACCGAAACCAGGCAAATGTATGAATTCCTGCAAGCCCGTAAATCACATGAAAACACCGGTCTCTTACCAGACAATTAAGCCTATATTTACAGAAACTGCAGAGAATGAAAAAATTACTGGCTTTCTTGGTTTTTTTACCCTTCTTTGCTACTGCCCAGAATAAACTTTCCATTACGGTGGTAGGGGTGAAATCATCCTCAGGCAGCATAAACGTTGCCGTATATAACAAATCGGAAGGCTTTCTGAAATTCGATGAGGTGTACAAGAGCGACAGCGCCCGGGCCATTAAAGGCACCACGCATATAGCTATATACGGCCTTCCCGAAGGCGTATACGCCCTCGCTGTCTTTCACGATGAAAACGGGAATAATGAACTGGATACCAACTGGCTGGGGATGCCCAAAGAATCATTTGGCTTTTCAAGGGGGAGGATGAAGGCTTTCGGCCCGCCAAGCTTCAGGGAATGCGCCCTGAGGATTAATGCCGATAGCGAAATCCGTATCATTCTTTAGGCTTGCCAAATTTAAGGCAGCCACCCGGCGCTTTACTGTTTGGTCGTAATCAAAATCACCCCGTTAGCTCCCCTTGAACCATAGAAAGACGCCTCTGAATCTGTCATGGTTGCTATTTTCTTCACATTTACATTTTCCACCAGTTGATCCACATCCGCAAAGGAATTACCTACAGGGTAACCATTGAGCACGTACAGCGGTTCTATGGGTATCCCGCTAGTTAAGTCGCTCGTGGCTTTGGTAAATACCGGCACCCCATTCCTTAAAGCGACTCCCGGAAGGCGGCGGATCTGATCCAGCAGGCTGATTGACATTCTATTCTGATCGTCAAGGGTTTCCCTGACCGACCCCTCTCCGGTGGCGGTTCCTTCAGAAGCCCCGCATCCCAGCAGGAGCATGGAGGCAAAGACAATAAAGTGTTTGCAGTACATAGAGTTAGGATTACATATCTTAAAGATACACTATTTTTGAACGTTTTTCAGGAGCCTCACGTTTAAAACAATAGACTGAACAAGGATTCCGGGCCGCCTTATCAGCTGTAACTCGAAACCCTATCTTTGATAAAAAATGGAAATGATTTTATTGGTACAGGTCAGCGGGGCCGTGTTGGGGATGCTGGCTGTGATTTTTGGTGCCTTCGGGGCGCACTATTTGAAAAGGACTATATCCGAAGCCCTGATGCTAAACTTTGAGACTGGGGTAAGGTACCAGTTTTATCACGCCCTGTTGCTCTTGCTCCTGGGGTTTAATCTGGGGTTTACCGCTAAGATCGACAGTTATATCGCCTATTGCTTTATTATAGGAACTATCTTGTTTTCCTTCAGCATTTACCTGCTGACCCTTCTGTCAGCAAAAGGAAAACGCATCCCCCTGCTCGGCATGCTCACCCCCATTGGCGGATTGTTGCTTGTTGCAGGCTGGGCCTTGTTGCTATATTCCTTTGTTGCTGATCTGTTATAGGGTTAGTGGCAGCCGCAGTTATCACTGCCGCAACTTTTGCCACCGCCTTTTTTAGAGGGGAAGAGCGACCTGGGCAAAAGGAATTTCTTCACCAGGTAGCCAACCGCTATGGCAAGAATAAAATACACCAATATGTGCTGCAGGACCATAATTTATTGGTTTCAATCGTTAGTTAAAACGATGTACGATCAAGTGTAAGTGCAAGTGCAAGAAAGGGGTTTAAAAAATCAAACACAAATTCAAAATCAAAAGTAAACATTGTTTATTGTTAATTGACCATTATTTAAGAACTACCCACTGCCACTGCCACTGCTACTGTATACTTGTTACTTAGTACTCCCCTTCAACTCTCACTATATAGCCATTTTCGTGCTTTAGATAAAAAGTTAATTGGAGAACTATGCTATAATATTTGCATATCAACAAATCAACCTTCTTTACCAGCCTATGCGGTTTATGTACGCAGCGGGTTATTTTAAAAGCTGATAGGCTATCAAAGCTATAATATACGCAAAAAGAGTCATAGTTACCAATTGATAAATCGGCCATTTCCAACTGTTGGTTTCTTTTTTAACAACGGCCAGGGTGCTCATACACTGCATGGCGAAGGCGTAGAATAACATTAGGGAAATTCCGGAAGCCATATCAAACAAGGGCTGATTGGTGCCGGGCCGTATTTCTGCAGCCATACGGTTTTTTATGGTATCCTCCTCATCGCTCCCTACGCTGTAGATGGTAGCGAGTGTACCTACGAACACTTCCCTTGCCGCGAAGGAGGTGAGCACGGCAATCCCAATTTTCCAGTCGTAGCCCAGCGGCCTTACCAGGGGTTCAATTGCCTTGCCCATATAACCCATATAGGAATGCTCCAGCTTAAAACTGGCGATTTCCTGATTTTTTACTTTCTCAAACAGGGAAGCCTGCCGGGCTTCCAATGCCCCGGAAGGCACATCCTGGGGCAGGGAAACCGAAATGTTCTTTGCTGCCGGGGTCTGCTCCTGCGGGCTCTTTAGCCTGTTTTCGATATAAGCTTTGCTGTCGGCCGACAGGCCATGCTGCTCAATTCTTTGTTCCACCAGGGTTTCTGCATTTTTGAACTCGTCTGAAAGACCGTTAGATCCCAGAAACCAGAGGACAATGGAAATGGCCAGGATAATTTTACCGGCGCCGTATACAAAACTTTTGGTCTTCTCTATTACCGTATAGGCCACGTTCTTAAATAACGGTAATTTGTAACCGGGCATTTCTACCAGAAAAAAGGTCCTGCTTTTAATTTGAAGTAACTTGTTAAGTACCATGGCGGCCAGAATCGCGGCCCCAAAGCCAATGAGGTACAGCAGCATTAGGGTGAGAGCCTGGTAACTTAGCCCCATAAACCGCCCCTGCGGGATAACCAGCGCAATAATGATAAGGTAAACGGGCAAACGAGCCGAACAGGTGGTAAAAGGGGTGACCAGGATAGTGATCAGCCGTTCTTTCCAGTTTTCTATGTTACGGGTGGCCATAATGGCCGGGATTGCACAGGCGGTTCCCGATATGAGGGGGACCACGCTTTTGCCGCTCAGGCCGAAGGGGCGCATCAGCCGGTCCATCAGAAATACCACACGGCTCATATATCCCGATTCTTCCAGGAGGGCGATAAAAAGAAAAAGGAAGGCGATCTGGGGGATAAAAATTACGATCCCTCCGATCCCGGCCAGGATACCTTCTGCGAGCAGATCGGTGAAGACCCCGGGCGGCAGGGTATTTTTTACCCATTCACTGGCCATAGCAAATTTTTCATCAATAAAGTCCATCGGATAACTGCTCCAGTCGTATATCGCCTGGAAGATGGTCAGCAGGATTATGAAAAAAATAAGGTATCCAAAGATTTTGTGGGTAAGTATCTTGTCCAGTGATGCCCGCAAACCCCGGGCCAGTTTAAGGTCTACGGTATATGCCTCTTTCAGGATATTGTTTATGAACTGGTATCTCAGAATGGTTTCTTTTTGTTGCAACCTTTTCAGTTCTGCCTTGGATTTGGTTTCGAAGGAGGAACGGTCCTTAACCGGTATTTTTTCTATCGGCATGAAATTCACGTCTTGCGTGATCACCACCCATAACTTGTAAAGGTCCTCATTCGGAAAGGTTTGGTGCAATTTTTCAAAGTACTCCGGGTCTATTACCGTGCTGTCTAAGTTTGGGCTTACCGAAAGGTTCTTATAATCGGCTATCAGTTCCTTGATTCGTTCGATCCCCGAATTTTTCCTGGTACTGACCAGGGCGATTTTGGTATTGAGCCGCTCCTCCAGCAGGGGGATATCGAGGGTTATGCCCTTCCGCGACATCCGGTCCGCCATATTTATGACCAGGATGGCAGGAATACGGAGATCTTTAATCTGGGTGAAGAGCAGCAGGTTGCGTTTAAGGTTTTCCACATCGCTGATAACCACAGCCACATCGGGGAAATCCTTGCTGTTTTTATTGAGCAGCAGTTCTACCACAACGCTTTCATCCAGAGAAGTGGTATTGAGGCTATAAGTGCCCGGAAGGTCCAGGATATGGGCCTTAACACCACGGTCGAGCCTGCAGATACCTTCCTTTTTCTCTACCGTGATTCCGGGATAATTACCAACTTTTTGATTAAGGCCTGTAAGCTGGTTAAATACCGAGGTTTTCCCGGTATTCGGGTTTCCTATGAGGGCAACATTGATATTCTTGCTCATGTATGCGCTGTATCTTCCAGGAGGTCCAGCTCAATTTGAAGGGCGGTCGATCTCCGTATCGCTATATGCGACCCGTTCACATTAATATAGATTGGGTCTTTCAGAGGAGCCCATTCTATAAGTTCCACAACGTTGCCGGGCAGGCACCCCAGTTCCAGTAATTTAATGGGAAGCAAATCCTCTTTAAATTCCCTTATCGTGCCTTTCTGGCCGCGTTTAAGATGGGCGACGGTGGTGACCAATTTTTATTTAGATTGATTATAATTAAGGACAAAAATAAAGGAAAAAGGCGACTAGCATGTTAAAATCCTCAAAAAAGAACTTCCGCGTTCGCTGTTTCAGTGGCGGTAGGATGTCTGCAGGAGCCTGAGGTCGGCCAGCAGCCTTGCCATATCAGTCTTGTCCGTACCATTATAGATTCCCCGGATTCTTCGTTGCTTATCAATAAGCACGAAATTTTCCGTGTGTATCATATCGTAGGAATCGCCTTCCCCATCATCCTTGGCTACCAGATAGGATTTTCTGGCCAGCTCATAAATTTGTTGTTTGTTCCCCGTCACCAGGTTCCATTTAGCGTCATTTACCCCTTTTTCCAGTGCATAAGCCTTAAGCCTGGGAACGGAATCGATCACAGGGGTCACCGAATGGGAGAGTAGCAACACTTCATTATCATGGAGGATCTCCGACTGCAGATCGGCCATATTACTGGTCATGATGGGGCAAATGGTAAGGCAGGTGGTAAAGAAGAAATCGGCAATATATATTTTATCCCGGTAATCTTCCTGGGTAATGGTTTCACCGTTCTGGTTGATCAGGGAGAAATCGGCAATGGTATGGTATTTTTTAACATGCTGCAGGCTGCTGTCAACCAGTTCCGGATTAATATCGGAGGGCTGGAAAACCGGCAGCGACTTTTCCGAATTCAGTGCCCGGTAGAAGAGGACGATAATAGCGGCCGAAAGTAAGAGCAGCACAAGGCCGAACCGCTTGTATTTAGCGAAAAATGTCAGCATGGCCTTTTTTAGGCAAAGGTAAGACATGCATGCCTCCCTTTCAAATCCTTTGCCGGGGTCGTGCTGCTAAATGTTTCTTAAAATAATCCGCCCTTTCTGAAGATGTTTTTTTTTAGAGATGTTAAAAGTGTACTTTTGTGCGTTTTAAGCTAATAAGCACTGCATGGGGTTAGTTACGCAGATTGTCATGTTTATCATCATTATTTCGATACTGGTGATCCTGCACGAATTGGGGCATTTTCTACCTGCCAAATACTTTAAAACCAAGGTTGAAAAGTTTTATTTATTCTTTGATGTAAAATTTTCCCTCTTCAAAAAGAAGATCGGGGAAACAGAATATGGCATCGGCTGGCTTCCCCTGGGCGGCTATGTGAAGATTGCCGGAATGATAGACGAAAGTATGGACAGGGAACAGCTGGCGAAAGACCCTGAGCCCTGGGAATTCCGAAGCAAGCCAGCCTGGCAGCGCCTAATCATAATGCTCGGTGGGGTTACGGTAAATTTCCTGCTTGCCTGGGCCATCTATTCCATGTTGCTACTCCGCCATGGTGATACCTATATCCCTGCAGACAGTTTGAAATACGGAATCTTTGTTGATTCGGTAGGCCAGCAACTTGGGCTGCAGACAGGAGACAAAATCCTGGCCGTCGACGGGAAGAAATCCAGGAAATTCGACAAGGCGAGACTTGATATCCTGTTAGGAGACGAAGTAACCGTTGAACGGGAAGGGCGGGAGATCACCATCCCCATTTCGGATGAGGGCAAGGCAACCCTGTTCGCGACCGAGGGCATCAATTTTATGACATACCGTCAGAAAGCGGTTATAAAGGAAGTAAGTGAGCAATCGGTGGCAGATAAGGCCGGGATACAACCCGGGGACCAGATCACGCAGGTAAACGGACAAGCTATAGACTATTGGAATGATTTTACAAAAGTAGTACGGGCATCCCCGGATAAAGAACTCGGTATTGCCGTATTTAGAGACGGGCGCACCGAAGAGCTGCAGCTAAAGGTCCCCTCAGAAGGCCTGATTGGGGTGGCTGTTGATTATGACGACCTGAGGGTTACGGATGAATACGGATTTTTTGAAGCTATCCCTGCAGGCTTTACCAAATCCATTCAGGTTTTAACGGACCAGATAAAACAATTCAAGGTGATTTTTAATTCCAAAACGGGAGCCTACAAGCAGGTAAAAGGGCCTATCGGTATTGTGGAAATGATGCCCGAAAACTGGAACTGGACTTTCTTCTGGAACTTTACGGCCATGTTCTCGGTATGGCTGGCCTTTTTAAATATTTTACCGATTCCTGCACTGGACGGCGGCCATGTGATGTTCCTTTTATATGAAATGGTCTCCGGGCGAAAACCCAGCGAAAAGGTACTGGAAATCGGACAAATTATCGGTTTTGTGATCCTTGTCGGCCTGATGGCCCTTATCTTCGGGAACGATATCTGGAACATCGTCAAGCGATTTTTATAAACCCTTGATTTTTTATTGCCCTATTTGAAAGATTGCCATATATTTGCAACCGCAAAATAGCCAATATTCCTCCTTAGCTCAGTTGGTTAGAGCATCTGACTGTTAATCAGAGGGTCGCTGGTTCGAGCCCAGCAGGAGGAGCATTTAAAATCAAAGGGTTGCAGAAATGTAACCCTTTTTTGTTTTTCCATTGTTACACAATTGTAACACAAATGTCAAATAAGTCCACTTTTTTATAGTTAAAATCACTATCCTTAAAGTACAATTTCAACTCTATTTTGTTGTAAGCATTTTTAAATTGTTGCTCTCATTCCAGAAATCAAACTAAGAACAATACCAATTACTATTATCCAAACGATTACGGAGGTGTTAGCTCTGGTCTTTTCAGTTGCTCGTTGTACTGCCCAATTTGAATATAACAATTCTGCCATTAATTCTCTATCGGAATAATCTTTTACTTTTTCTTCAAATTCTAGTTGTCTTTTGGTTTTCATATGTTTTGACTTTTTCCACTTAATTTTACTGAAATTATTCTAAAATTATAATTATGGATTTAGGAATTTCAGAAATTCTTTTAATAGTGGTGGTTGTCGCTGTACAAATTGCAATTATTTTACTAGTTAGGGAAATTGTCTGTTGGTATTTTAAAATTAATGAAAGGTTGAAAATTCAACAAACCACCTTACAGACTATGCTAAAAATTTACGAGCAGAATGGGGGTGAAGTAGATTGGAAAGAAATGAATAAAATAATTTTATAGTTTATCTGTACTAAGATAACTTGTAAATCGTGATTTTTTAAATGCAGTGAAATGCTGTATAAAATAAAAAGCTTGTAATTTAAATGTTGGCAATTGTTACATAATTTTTGAATACCTCATAAAGGACATTATTATTACGGCGGAAAAATTTTGTTAGAACCTTTGTATTTTAATCTTACACATTAAAATTCATGTGTATAAACAATATACCCAGGTTAAAAGATTTCTTTACTTATGGATTTCTCCGCAAAATTTTGTGCTTGTAACCAACCTTTATTTATTAATTGCCCCTGGGAGGGGTGAAAAAGGTTATTTTCCGTCTACTTTTTCAACTTAATATTGTCCGTTCAATTTCGTGGTATGATATGATTTCCGTTTTTTGTATTTGTGCTGCGACTTGTTTATTGTGAATTTTTTAAAGTAAGAAAGATGCTATGCGCCGGGAATCTTATTTCAAAATGGCGCAGGGCAAAAGGATGCTTAAACTTATCATTAGGGATACCTTCCGGCAAATCGGATATAAAGCACAGCTTAAGTTAAGTAAGCCACAGTAGTAGGATTTTTTATACTTCCCGTGAATATTTAAGTGAACGCATTTCAACTTCGTCTACAATGAAGTGAATGAAGTTCTACAACCTTAAAACATTTTTTGTGCTTCACTCTCTACAATGAAGTGAACGAAGTTCTACTTCCTTATGACATTTTTGGTGTTTCCCTCTCTACAATGTAGTGAACGAAGTTCTACTTCATTGGGGGGCTTTTTTCATTTTGTGAGTTCAACATAGATAAAACATTTTTGAAATAAAATAAGATGCCGGTAATCGTGATTTTATGTTTGTATTTAAAGGATCTCGGTATTCTTTTCAATAATATTTAAAATAGGTTACACCCCATATTGTTTCCGTTGGTGGGAATTGAAACTGATGCTTAAATATATAAGCCTACTGCGGCACGATTGATTCCTTTTTCCAAAACTACCAACGGGTCGCTATTCTTTGAACGGGAAAAGATAGAGGAGCTCTTTTATAACTACTGTTTAAATCCAAAGCGCTGCGGCGAGTTGGCGCTGTTATTAAATTCCGAAGGGCGGACCACCCGCGTTGGCTATGGTCCATACTTCACCGGTTAAGGTCACGATATAGGCGGTATTCCCAATGAATTCGAGCGAGGTAGGCCGATCAAGCCCGTCCGTGATGATGGTGAAGGTCCCATCTTCATTGACTCGCACGAGTGAGCCGGTGTTCGGCAGTGCCGGAGAACCCTCCTGAACGCCATCCCAAACACCCTGCGAGAGTGCGAAGAGCGTACGACCGTGGTTAAATTCAACATCGACCAATAAACGCGCGCCGGAGGCTACCTCTGTAATTGTGGATGATTTTGAACCAAACGATACTACCTTACCATTTTCCGGAAGGTGAGGGACTGGCCCGGCCTCAGCCATATATACGGTGTTTCCATGCAATGCCAGCCCAGTTGGAACAATGTTGCCAAAGGTCTTGAATTCGGTAATCTCTCCATCACGGGTAACATGTAGTACGCGGTTGTGATGACCATCCGCCACGAGAAAACCGCCACGATAGGTCTGAATAGAGAATTGCACCCCCATATCAACAAAGAACGGGGTGTTGGGAGGATTGTCAAGGGAAAACGCGCCAAGATCTGCAATGACGGTAAAACTATCTGGTCCGTCGATTCGATAAATACCATTTACATCATTGGTGCCGAGCTGCGGGCCGACTAGTGTAACCAACGCGTATGCGGTTGCGCCTAAGAAGGCAACATCATTAACACCGCCGACTCCAATTACCGAGGGTGGCAATCCGCTGGCGAACATCGTGACTTCCCCGGTTTTTGGATCGATACGCGAGATCTTCCCGATACCACCCTCAGTTACATATAGTGCACCTCCAGGGCCAATGGTGCTGCCTGTTGAGCCCACTAGTCCTGATGCCAGCAATTGGGGAGGTCCAGGTTCCGGGTTTATCTTACTTTTCAATTGGAGTGCCATTTCCGACTCAGCAGTCGAGTCAACCATCTCCTTATCGCAGCCTACCAGCACAACTAAAAGGACAAATGACAAGGCAAATAAAGTAAGTGTAGCATTGATTTTACTTATTGCGGGGAGCAATAATTTAGCTTTTTTAAACATAATTTCCATTTTTTAGATTAATACTTCGTAAGGGGTAATTATTTATTATAATTCTGACCTATCTAAAAGTATTCACCTTCCGACGGATGGGCTTGTACTAGTTTTTCAAGCTATAGGACTATTTGTGAATTACCTATAAAAATTTAAGATATATGAGCTTATTTAAATCGAAATTGTTGTAATCTCTTTAAAGGGCTATTTAATAAAACTGGACAGAAGCTATATCAAAGTCTCATAAAACGTTCTTTTTAAGGAACCAGGTAAAAAAGCTCTGAATAACTTCATTAAATTGAGTGAACTACTATAGCCAATTAGTGAAAGTCCAAAATAAGATAGGTCTAATTGACATCATAAACATATTTAAGGCCGGCTACGAAAGAGGGACCTACCACGCTTTCGTGATCTTCATTTGGAAGTTCCATAAAGTCAAATTCAAACCATGGCAAATCTATCTCCCGGGCCTCCATATATTCATTAAATCCATTAGGTTCGAACTCAATTGACCTTGTTCGAAAGAGTTTAAAACTTTCAGCGCTATTCGCTGAAACAATAAGGGAATCCAATTCATTTATTAAACCACTGAAACTATCTCCTCCACAAATAGCTGGATCAACTGCAATTGAGCCATGAAATATTACCGCTTCAGGGTTCTCCATAAATAAGGCCGCGACCGCAAAACGACCTCCGAAGGAATACCCTATCAGGGATCTGGCGCTGTGGTCATTCTCAAAATTGCTATCTACAAATTGCACCAGCTGCTTGGTGATCAGGTTATAATAATTTTCAAAACCATTGCCGGGGATGCCACCACAAAAATCTGGTGAATAATCTCGAATTCTGTCTGCACCTTCCTTATCTCCTATTGCTGCAATAATAGCTTGCAGGCCAATTTCTTTGGATTTTTGTTTTAAAGTTTCAAAGAGGAATAAACCATCCGTCAAATAGATTACCGGTAGATTTTTGTCCGTTTCATATGCGGCTGGAAGAAATATTTTAAGGGGGTAGGTTTCAGAATTATAATTTGAGGTCAAAGATCTGTCGAGTGTTTGATCGGTAGCTTGTCCCGTAGTTGGCCCACTATTTGCTGGAGGAGATGGTGTAGGTGGTGTAGGATCATCACCAGATGAACAACCCGTCGTTATAAGGATTACAGCAATTATGATGATAAATATTAAAATTGACGTTGACGATTTACCGAATGTTGCTTTTGCATCCATGATTTCCATTTTTTAGATTATTACTTCGTAAAGGATACTTATTTATCCTAATTCTGACCTGTCTAAAAGTATTCACCTAACGATGGATGGGCTTGTACTATTTTTTTAAACTATAGGAGTATTCGTGTATCGCCTAAAACCTTATTTTTTAAAAAATAGGTTGGGTGGATTGTGTAAGATTAAATCCGATATAAGAGGTTTTTTAAAGGGTTTCACTGGGTGTGATACCAAATTCGGCCTTATAGGCACGGCTAAACCAGGACGGGTCGTTAAAACCCACATCATAAGCAATTTCCGATATGGTGCTTTCGCCCTTTCTGATCAATTCCCTGGCTTTTTGAAGACGTACCGATCGGATGAAGACCGCAGTAGATTTTCCTGTTATGGCTTTCAGTTTTCTGTAAATCTGTGATTCACTTAAATGCAGTCTCTCGGCCAAAAGAGTGGTGCCAAAATAATGATTGCCCATTTCTTTATGGATGATGTTCATTATTTTTTGCAGGAATATGTTTTCCGGCCCGGATTGTCTTTTATTGAGAAATTGGTCGAATCCCTCTTTCTGAATCTTTTCTATGAGTTTTTTACGAACCGATATTAACTTATCTATTCGTATAAACAATTCTTCCTTGTTGAAAGGTTTGGGCAGATATGCGTCCGCACCTTGTGAAAGTCCATGCAGACGATCCTTTGTTGTGGCCTTTGCAGTGATCAAAATTATCGGGATATGGTCTGTACGGGAATCTGATTTTAAGCTGGCACAAACTTCAAACCCATCTTTTTCAGGCATCATCACATCTGAAATGATAATGTCCGGTATGGTTTGGTACGCGGTTTCGATGCCTTCCAGGCCATTTTTTGCAATAATGGTTTGATATTTTGTATCGAGGCACATTTGCAGGTATTGTGCTACATCCTGATTATCCTCTATTATCAGGGCCAATGGTAGCTCGGAAGTAGTGTTGGAGGTATTAATTAAATCATTCCTGATTGTGCCAAAGTCGATTTTTCGGAAATCATTGGGCAAGATAATACCCTTAAACCGGTCTGCATCTCGAGTAATTGGAATTCGGACTGTGAATTCACTTCCTTTCCCCTCTGTGCTGCTTACTACAATAGTTCCATTCATCATTTCCACATATTCCTTTGTCAAAGACAGACCAATACCCGTACCACCACCATAGCGGGTGGTGGAACTATTTACCTGATGAAAGCGATTGAAAATATATTCCATTTCATGTTCTGGAATCCCGAAGCCATTGTCCTTAACCTTCAAAAAGAAATACGTTTTTTTATTTTTGATAGTCTGGTATAAATGCACAATGATGGTCCCTCCCGATGACGTAAATTTAATGGCATTTGAAAGTAGATTGGTAAGGACAATTGAGAATTTTTGGGGGTCAAAATCCATCCATAAGGAATCGATTTCTGAATATACCGTCAGCTTTAAATTCGAAGATTCCGCAAGGGAACTGAAACTTTCACATAGATATTTCACATAAGGGATCATATTGGCCTGTTGAAGTTTCAAACCCGATGCTCCGCTTTCCAATTTGCTCAGATCCAGCATTTGATTTACCAGTTGCAGTAAGTTTTGACCATTTCTGCGAATCATTTGCAAGGAGCCTTCAGCTCCATTTAATGCTGATTTTGTAATGCCCGATTGTAGTTCATCCGTTATGCCGAGAATTACGGTAAGGGGGGTGCGGAATTCATGTGAAATATTGGTATACAGGTTATTTTTTAATTGATTGACTTCCTTTTGTCGTTTGACTTCTTCTAAGGCTAATTTATTAGAAAGTTGAAAGCGATAAAATGCGTAAACTGACGAACAGAATAATGTTGCATATATTAAATATGCCCACCATCTTGACCACCATGCCCTTTTGATATAAAACTGCACGGCTGCGCCCTTCTCATCCCAGATGTCGTTGTCATTCGATCCCATAACCCTAAAATTATATTCCCCGGGATCCAGATTGGTGTAGCGGGCAGTTCTCTGGGTCCCGCCATCGATCCAGTCGAGGTCGAATGGCTCCAGCCTATATTTGTACCTGTTCTTGGAAGGGTTGCTATAATGAAGTCCAACATATTCAAAACTCACATCGTTCTGCCGATGGTTTAGAATTATTTTCCGGGGATTTTCAATAGCATGTTGTCTCTTTTCATAGGGTTGCCCCGATATTTGTAAACCCTTGAACAATAACTTAGGAGGAATTGGATTGCCGTTCACCTTATCCGGAAAAAAAGAATACAAGACACTACTACCTCCAAAAATCAATTGGCCGTCACTTGCTTTAAATACCGCCCGATTAAATCTTTGGGAGGGTAGACCATTGGGAATAAAGCGTTGTGACCCGGTTTCAAATTTAGATATTCCCTTATAGGTAGAAACCCAGAATGTTCCTGATGGACTTTCCAGAATGCCGGAAGTTCTGTTACTGGGTAGTCCATCTGCTATGGTGTATTGCCGAAAATTACTTTTATCGCGACTGAAATATACCAGTCCTTTATTAATGGTCCCCATCCAATACCCTCTGTCATCATCTTCATATAAGAAGGTAGGTTTATATCCTTCTGAAAAGGCAATGAATCTATCATTTTCGCGGTCAAATATAAACAGGGTACCTTCCCCTGCAGGATCCCCTACCCATAGTGTTCCCCGAGAGTCCTGCTCGATTACATAACCCTCTGAATCGAGGGTTTGTTGTCTTTTACCAGGTAAATTGTAGACCTTAAAGATTCCCAGCTTCTTATCAAAACGAAAAAGCGTTCTTTTATTGGTTGCCATCCATAAAAACCCTTCCCGATCTCCATAAATGCGGTTTAGATTACCTATTATAGCGTCCTGTGGGTAACCTTTTGGAATATCGTAACGTTTGAATATGCCTGTCCGAAGATTTATGCGGCCTAAGGCGCCATTCCGGTTACCTTCCATTTTGGAAATATCGGTTGTAGGTTTCCCAAACGCCATCCAAAGCAAATCGTTCTCATCTATTAGCATATCCCGAATGCTCTTACCACCCTTAAGATGCTCTTGTAAATCCTTGTTATAAAATGAGACAATATCCCCTGTTTTTAAGTCCATTTGTTTAATTCCCTCAGTATAAGTGCCAAGCCATATCAAACCAGATTCGTTCCTGGATTCTTGTATGCTCATAACGTATGAATTATTCGCCCCCGCATATCTGGTGATTTCCCGTTTATAGGGATCCATTTTGTGAAGGCCTCCCTGTGCTATGTTGCCCAACCAAAATTGGCCAGATCGATCTTCAAAAAAAGACCATAACTTATCATTTGTTATACCATTTGTTGTGGCAATATCATGTCTATATTGAGTTAACTTTTTAGTATCAGGCTCAAAATGATTAATGCCTCCCCCGCAAGTCCCAATCCATAAGCCACCTTTACTGTCTTGATGTAGAATAGTGACGAAGGAACTAGTTGCCCAAGCTTTTTCCCCTGCTGAAGTATGCCATTGGTTAGGATTATCCGGGTTGTATTCCATTCTAACAATTTCATCCTTGCGTTGATTGTAATAATGGAGTCCATTTTGAAATGTTCCGACCAAAATCCGTCCTTCACGATCTTCCAAAAGGGCACTTACCCTGTTGTCGATTAAGCTATTGGGATTATTAGGTTCATTAAGGAATCGTTTTGAAGTCCCCGTTGCAGGATCAAAACGAACAAGGCCGCCGGCATTTTCTTTATTACCGTAGCCAGTCCCGATCCATATATAATTATGGCGGTCAGCCAAAACCAGCCTGACAACGTCGTGCGCAAGTGCATTAGGATCTAAAGGGTCATCCAAAAAACGAGTAAAGCTTTCGTTTTCCCTGTCGTAGCGGAATAAACCCCCATTTTCCATTCCGAACCAAAGGTTGTTCCCTTCATCTTCCGTAATAGTAGTGATGAAACCAAAAGGTTCAGCTTCGCCGGAAGGTTTCGAATATTGCACAAAACAATCACAATCAACTTTGTAACGACTGATCCCCCGATTCGTACCTATCCACACATCGCCGGCATGATCGACGAATAAAGATTCTGTCATATCATTGATCAAAGACGTGGTATCCCCTGGAATGTTCAGGTACCTTTTAAATTCATAGCCATCATACTTAAGGAGTCCTACGCCAGTGGTCAACCATAGGTATCCCTTTTGGTCTTGTTTGATGGAAATTATATTCAAATCAAAGGAAACCTGATCTATTGCTATAGGAATTCTTTCAAAAGTACGTTTCGGGGTTTGGGAAAAAGTAAGTAAAGGTGCAATAAGAAGAAACCAATACATGAGAAATGCGAGGATGCTTTTTTCAGATAAAAAATCCCGCCGTTTCATTAGGTAACATTTTTAAAATGGATTAAGCGCTTCAGAAAGATTCAAATTTCAAAACACATAGTCACATAATATTGTACTATCAAGAAAGAGACTTATTTGATCGGGACAGAATTCAATGACAAATTTGAATGCTTCATAATCTGTTCGGTTAATGATAGAATTTTATGTGAAATATTGTCATTTAATACACATTTTCAATCTATTCACTGCCTGAATAACTGTTGAGAGTTGATAACAATTTAGTGCTTTTTTGATTAATTTCCATAGTCCCAAAAAAGCGGCTATTTAGCAAAAACCGACAGAAGGTATATCAAAGTCTCATAAAACGTTCATTTTATGGAACTTTCTAAGCGTATTGGGATTAAAGAAGTGGTGGATTAAAAGCACATAAGTCGCCCGGTACGAATAGAAGGCACTGCCACAAAATAAGAGCTTACGGTTCCGCACAATACGTCCATGACCCCGAGCTGTATTCGCAGTTATTAGTCCTGTCTGGCATTCAAACCAAAAGTACTTTCTACAGCCTTGTACCAATCATCATCATTGGCCGCATTCCAATCCACCCATTGTTCATCGTTCATGGATGCCCGCCAGTCTAAGAATGGTTTTGCATCAGGCCCTACAGGATGTCGTAATTGCCAGGTTCCGCTATTGGCTATTTCCAAAACCTTGTCTGCTACAATTGATGCTTGTACCGGGGTTTGAAGAGATGCGGCAAAAAGACCTCCAAATCGGTTTGAGTGTGGATAAATTGAATCACCGCCTACTTTGAGGTCTCTGGCCATTTGTGTATCAATAATTCCCGGCTCAACAATTCCTACTCTGATATTAAAGGGCTTTACTTCACCTGCCAGAACCTCACTTATAGCTTCAAGAGCACATTTGCTGGCCGTGTAAGGACCCAATGGAGAGCCTGAGATTTGACCGGCAACAGAAGAAATATTTATAATACAGCCATTTCGATGTTTGCGCATCTGAGGTAATACCCCCTTGATGCATCGAAGAACTCCGAAATAATTAGTCTCCATAACAGATTTGAATTCCTTTAAATCCAATTCTTCAATTGAACCGTGATACTCAATACCTGCATTGTTTACTAGAACATCTATTGCGCCACTCTCTTTATGTATAGCATCTAGACATCGTTTAACTGATTCATCGGAGTCCACATCCATTGCAGAAATGGTTATTGTCAAGGATTCCGCTTTGATTTTTTGACTTAAAGCGGTAGCACTTTCGGGATTGCGCATGGTTGCGAAAACTTTATAGCCAGCTCGTGCAAATGCGAGAGCCGTTTCAAGACCAATACCTTTACTGGTACCTGTAATGATTACCGATTTCATATTCGTAAATTTAGAGGATAAATATCCTAGTTTAAAATACGTCAAATTCTTAAAGGTTCAAAGCGGGTTAGTAATTAAATTTATTGAGTCATACACATCTTTTTTCCTTTGAAAACAAGGAAAATGAAACAGTTTAAAGGGTAAAATATCATAGACTTTTTAAAAGCTTTCCCCGATGACGATGGCTGCAAGCGCTAATTGGTGGATTTGAAATGGCAGGATGGCTTTCAATAAGTGCGGCCATGACAGCGGCCACCAGCTGAAAGATTGTGGCTATTTCTGAAGACGCACAGCTTATATACGCTCCCGTTATGGGCAAGTTTAGACGACATCACAGATAAAACGGACAGACGAGAATACTTACAATTCGGTGTGACAGTCCTTGACTGTTTCGACTGACACTACATCAATAATAACGGGGCGACACCGAAAAAGCAAACGAGTAAGGAATTTAAAACTAAAGTATTATGAAAAAGGGAATGATTAAAGTAAGCGTGCTATATCCAAATGGGGAGGGCAAAACATTTGACATGGATTACTATTGCAATAGGCATGTGCCTATGGTTGCTGGCTTATTGGGTGACTCGGTGAAGGGTGCAACAGTTGAAAAAGGACTGGGGGGAGGTGTACCTGACTCTCCAGCGCTTTATGCCGCTATGGGCAACTTGTATTTTGATACTATTCAATCATTTGAAAATTCTTTCGGTCCCAATGCCGATAAAATAATGGGTGATTTACCAAACTATACAAATATTGAACCTGTTATTCAGGTTAGTGAGGTGCAGATATAAATAAGAAGACGGATAACCAGCCCATAACAACAGGCACCCAAAGTGGCGGTGTAGTACTTAATTGAAAATTAGAGCATCTATTCAGCTTCGGTTCAAGTTGACAGTTTAGTGCTTCACAATCACCACCTTTGGGTAGCTAACACCTTAAAGGCTTTCAGAAAAAAGTATGGGAAAGTCATAAAGTGATTGTAAGTGGTTTCGCAAAAGGAGTGGACAAACATGCTCTTGATGCCGCTCTGAAATATAAAGGTCAGAGTATTATTGTTCTCCCCCAGGGGATAACAACTTTTAAATCCGGGTTCAAAGATTATAATAAACAGATAATTGGAGGTGATGTACTGGTATTAAGTACATTTTACCCGAAGGCACCCTGGAGCGTAGAGCACGCCATGGCCAGAAACCCTATTATTTACGGCCTTGCATCTGAAATTTATGTTGCCGAATCAGGTGAAAAAGGCGGTACGTGGTCAGGGGTCATGGACGGTCTTGGAAAAGGACGTTCGATTTATGTTCGTAAACCCGGACCAACAGAGAAAAACGCTAATGGCGTTTTAATTTCAAAAGGAGGGATAGCCGTAGACCAGGAAGGAAATATAACGTCGTATAAAGTGTCTCCCGAAAGAAGACCTGAAGTCTCAGGCCCGGGAGCAGGTACCGTTGTGGGCAAAATCCTGAGATTATTAAAACAGGGGGCATTTGATTCTGAAACTATTGTTGAAAAGCTTCAAATAAATTGGCCGGCAAGTAAAGTAACCGCTTATTTAAAGAACAACCCGGAGGTTATAACTCTCAAGGGAAAATCTATAAAATTTACCCATATAAACAGCTCAAAAGGAAATCAAACAACGTTGTTTTAGATGTGATGTGGCCAAAATTGAATTATACCAGGGCAGCAGGAATGACTTAAATCGGATCCATTTTTATTAACGGTCGGTCATCGTTTGTATATTGAGATAGAACTTTAACTTAAAATCTTTGAATTATGAAAACATTTAGTCTCTTATGGATCAGTTTGACGCTTGTTACTACGGTTGCTTTCGGGCAATCAAATGATGAAATGGAAATCAGACATTTGGAAAAACACTGGACAGAATTGCTCGATAAAGGAGACACAACCGCATTGCTAAAAATATGGACGGAAAACTACGTGGTCAACAATCCAAATGGAAAAATTGTAACTACTGAAGATATTGTAGCGCTTATGAAAAGCGGACATAAATTCCCCGCAGTTAAAAGAATTATTGAAAATATCACGTTTAATCAGGATGTTGCGATTGTAATGGGCCAAGAGTTACAACAGCCCGGCAATATGACCACCAACCATGAGGAATGGATACCAAGGAGATTCACCAATGTTTGGATAAAATCTAAAAATGGATGGCAGTTAGCAGCAAGACAGTCATCGAAAGTATGTACTGAATAGCCTGTGAATATAAGCTCTAGGAGGGTAAAGCTTTGACCAGGCTTGTTGCGGGCTGAGCAAAAAGCGTGAATATGCCTGCTACCTAACAGGGAATGGCCATAACTGCTGCGGGTAACCATAAAGAACTGGAGTCCAAAACGGGGTTAGACAAAAGTTGGAATGAGAAAGAATTGTTTTCAAGTAGCCAGCGACCCTGTTCCATAAATTGCGCAAGTGCTAAAAGGAGGGTTTGACTTTTACTTAAATTGGCACCCTTTTTTCATACCCGCCTCATCGGGATAGTCCTATTTAGAAAGTAAAGTTGCTAAAATTGAATTAACTCTGGGCAGCGTGAATGGTTTCAAAAATTTATCGAGGCATAAAAATCGAAACTATCACTATTCATATCCGCTTTTTATAACTGTTAATATCAATTTAAACCTACCATTTGGTTTTATATGGCTTGGACTGTGAGCAGGTATAAGTATCCCGTCGCCCGTATCAAGTGTAGATGCCTTCCCGTCTATCTCAATAATTGCGCTGCCATCAATTAGTTGTGCATAGGTGTCAAAAGGAGAAATTTTTTCATTCAGCCCTTCACCACTTGCAAATGATAAAGCACTTATAGATCCTGTAGCCTTCTTCATGATTGATTTACTAACAACAGCGTTATGTTCATACTCTATGAGTTCAACGATAATATGGGCACTCCCTTTTTCAATTTCCTTACCTTTATTTGGCAATCCTTCAAGTTCCCTGGTATCCATGATTTTTTAATTTTATAATACGCGCATACTATAAAAATACTAACCTCCCCCTTAAATCTGAACTGTTTAAAATTTAAAAATGATTAGATTAATTCAAGATTTATCCAGAATGAAAGCAACAATCTTACTTTTTTTATTTGTATGTCTGATCTCCACCGGAATTTTTGCACAGCAAACTTCTATTGATGAGGAAAAATATATCCTCCTGGGCGGGCTTGAACATTGGATCACCATAAAAGGCAATGATCTTCAAAACCCCGTTATCCTTTTTCTTCATGGTGGCCCCGGCAGTGTGATGACTCCTTATAGCCAAGCTATCTATGGGGCATGGGCAGATGAGTTTATTCTCGTTAACTGGGACCAACGGGGGGCGGGCCGCACTTTTGGACGAAACCTGACCGGCGAAATAGATGAGGCATATTGGGAAGAAAATCCGCTTGTCGTAGAACAGATGGTAGCAGACGGGATTGAACTTAGCGGGTATCTGCTAAAGCATCTGAAGAAGCAAAAGATTATTCTTATAGGAACTTCATGGGGCTCCATCCTTGGCACAAAAATGGTACTCTCGCGCCCCGATCTGTATTACGCCTATTTGGGTCATTCACAGTTTGTGAACCTTACGAAAAACCTTCAATATGCCTATCAAAAGGTTTATGAACTGGCTGAAAGTTTGGGAGAGGACGAAGTTACCGGAAAACTCCGCGACCTTGGAGAACCTCCCTATAAAAGTGCTAAGGAAACCGGGCAACTTTTACGAATCGTCAAGCACTATGAAAGGAACACTTCCCTGGCTGCACCGGAGCACTGGTGGGAACCCGTATCCGGTTATGACACAGA